>CAZFWK010000042.1:6582-8860 GCA_964522555.1 uncultured Peptoniphilaceae bacterium
GCCACATGGTACTCGGGCGAAAGCAAATCGACCGTCTTCTCGATCGCCGTATTGATCAGTTCTGTTATAAATACTAAGGAGATCGTGAAGCAAAGCGCCAGAAATTCGAGGCGCGAAAAATCGAAAAATAGGCTTAAAACCAACGCAAGAATTGCGGTAATCAAATGAAGACGCATATTGAATTCGTGTTTAAAAGCGGAAACGATCCCGTCCGCCGCATAGTTAAAGCCTTGGATCAGGGTTTTGTCTTTAAATCGCGTCGACCCCTTTTTCTTTGCCAATCCCGTTCACCTCCGCCAGCGCCGCCTTTTCCGCAGCCCGCATCTCCTTTTTCTCCTCGTCTTCCAAATGGTCGTAGCCCAACAAATGCATCACCGAATGAATCGTAAGATAGACCAGCTCTTCTTCCAAAGAGTGGCCGATCTCCGTAGCCTGCGTACGCGCCCGCTTCGGGTTTAAGACGATGTCGCCCAGCGGAACGACCGGCAGATCGAACGAATCGTCTACCGGAAACGAGAGCACGTCGGTGGATGCATCCTTCCCGCGATACAATCGGTTGAGCTCTCTGATTTCTTGCTCCGAAACGAAAGACAAACTCAACTCGTACGGTCGGTCGAACGCCTCCGAACGCAAGGAAATCTCGATCACATTTGTGAGTACGTCGTAAAACTCTTCCCGGATCTCGACATCGGTCTGACGATCATCGTAAAATACGGTCACTTCTTTTCCACCTTTTCTTTTGCCGCAGCCTTTTCGTCGAAACGCTCGTACGCCTCGATGATACGCTGCACCAGCGGATGCCGGACGACATCCGAGCGATTGAATTGCACAAAAGAAATTCCCTTTACATTGCGCAAGATGCGGCTCACCGTCACAAGACCCGATTGTCTTCCTCTCGGAAGGTCGATCTGCGTAATGTCGCCCGTGACGATCGCTTTGGAGCCGTAACCCATGCGCGTCAAAAACATCTTCATCTGCTCGTTGGAAGTATTTTGCGCCTCATCCAAGATGATGAAGGCATTATCCAAGGTTCGCCCGCGCATATACGCGAGCGGCGCGACTTCAATTACGCCCTTTTCCTTTAACTTCGTGAACGTTTCCACGCCCATGATATCAAAAAGCGCATCGTAAAGCGGGCGCAAGTACGGGTCGATCTTCTCCTGCAAGTCGCCTGGCAAAAAGCCCAGGCTTTCCCCGGCTTCTACCGCAGGGCGCGTCAAAATAATGCGCTCGACCTTCTTTTTTCGAAATGCGTCCACTGCCATCGCCATCGCGAGATACGTCTTCCCCGTACCCGCCGGCCCGATCCCGAAGACGATATCGTGCGTTCGAATCGCTTGAATATATTGCGCCTGCCCATGTGTCTTCGCCTTGAGCGAGCGCCCCGAATGGGTTAAGAGCAGGACCTCCTGCATCAAATTCTCGAGTGTGTCCGCATCTTCTTTCTTCGCGGCATCCACCGCATAGCGGACCTGCTGTTCATCCAATGTTTTTTCCTCTCGATAGTTGGCTTCCAACCTTGCGATCACCTTTTTCGTCTGCTCAACCGCCGGCCCCTCGCCTGAAACAAGCAAATTGGCATCATTATGCCCCAGTTTCACATTCATGGCATCTTCAAGCCACTTTTTCCTCGAATCCAAAGTGCCGAACAAAGTCGGAATAAAATCGTATTCGGAAACCTTTACCTCAATTCGCAATTCGCGCATCCATCTCCTTCTGTTGTGATGAATTCATTATAGCATAGCCAAAAGCCGAGACAAATCTTCGTCTCAAAATCGCCAGCTTATAAGCTCTAGGGCTCAAAAGAGAGAAGGAGAGACCGGTATACTCCCTGAGGCCATATCCTGGCCGAGCGGTCCGTGAGCGTGCCGAAGGGGGTATACCGGGCTCGACTGAACGGAATTTGCAAGAAAACTTAAGCCGAGACAAATCTTCGTCTCGGCTCTGTTTTGTATCATCTTCTCATGCTGACAGGCTTCCCCAGGATCTCTGCCAACACGATCATCTGCTGTGCTGGATCTGGATAACGCTCCTGTAAACTCTCAATTCGAAACCCTGACTTTTCTTGGATCTGATAATTCGCATCGGCCGCTCTCGCCGCAACCGGACCCTTGTCAAAAGAACTTTCGAATTTCCGCTGCTGCTCCGCGCGATACTGTTGGCCCAACAGGTCGTCTTCCCCATACGCATCGTACGTAACTACACGAGGCTCTTGCGGCGCAACCGGTTTTGGAACTGCGGGCTTTTTCTTCTTCTTTTTCGGCTGGCTCATCGCCAA
>CAZFWK010000042.1:8870-12222 GCA_964522555.1 uncultured Peptoniphilaceae bacterium
CTCTTCCGCCTCCGCCTTTTTTAGCTCCTCTTCCAGTGCCGCGAAGAAACCTTTCGTCTTCTCTTTCGTACGCGTATCGGCTGTGCCGGTTTTTTTCTTTTTTTGCTTCGTTGCGTTCTCGTAAATCGAAGAGATGATTCCCAAAATCACAACCAGCGCGATTAAACCGTCCATGACCCAATCCTATCGATTCGGATTCGAACGATCGCCGCCGGAATCTTTACCCGTATCGGAAATGGAGGAACGCATCTTCGTATCGGCGATCACGTTTTGCATACCGTAATAATCCATCACGCCCAGTTTGCCTTCTTTTAGCGCATCCGCCAGTGCCAACGGAACTTGCGATTCCGCTTCCACTACTTTGGCACGCATCGACTGTACTTCCGCCACCATTTCCTGCTCCTTCGCAACAGCCATGGCGCGTCTTTCTTCCGCTTTCGCCTGTGCAATCCGCTTGTCGGCCTCCGCTTGCTCCGCCTGCAGATTCGCCCCCACGTTACGCCCTACATCCACATCGGCGATATCGATCGAAAGAATCTCGAACGCGGTACCCGAGTCCAAACCCTTAGCCAATACGGTTCTTGAAATCGAATCCGGGTTTTCCAAAACCATCTTGTACGATTCGGAAGAACCGACCGTCGTAACGATCCCCTCACCGACACGAGCGATGATGGTTTCTTCCCCCGCACCCCCGACCAAACGGTCGATATTCGCGCGAACCGTAACCTTCGCCTTCGCGATGATCTCGATCCCGTCCTTTGCGACGGCTGCGATCTTCGGGGTTTCGATTACCTTCGGATTTACGCTGACCTGAACCGCTTCCAATACATTACGACCCGCAAGGTCGATCGCCGCCGCTCTTTCAAACTCCAAAGGAATTTCCGCGCGCTGTGCTGCGATCAACGCGTCCACAAGCGTGTTAACATTCCCGCCCGCTAAGTAATGGGCTTCTAATTGGTCGGTATTCAGCTTCACGCCCGCCTTTGTAGCTTTAATCAACGGATTGATAATGCGAGACGGAACGACGCGTCTAAGACGCATTCCGATTAAAGACGAAATCTTGACGCTTACACCCGAGAAGAACGAGGTGACCCATAGCCCAACCGGGATAAAGGTGAAAAACAGGATCAGGAATAGCAGTATCCCTACTGCAATAATAATTTGTGCCATTACGTTGTAGTCCTCCTAACAATAATTTTTGCGCCTTCGACGCGAATCACATGGACCGGTTCACCCTTTTCGATGAACTCTCCTTCGGTTACGACATCGACCGGCTCTTCCGCTATCTCTACCGTGCCGGCAGGGCGAAGGTTCGTAATCGCCTCACCCGTCATCCCGACAAAGTGCGATTTGTCGCTCGATGAAACATAACCCGATTTATCGGTGAAATTCAAGGCGAGCTTGACCTTGTCGAAAATCGGACTCTTAAAGCCGGCGCGCACCATCAGAACGACCACAACCATGGTTACAATGATAGCCGCACTCATCGCTTGGAGACCTACCAGCGTATCCTCAAAAGAGAACACCACACCCGCCGCGATCAACACAATCCCTGCGATCCCCGGCAAACCGAAACCCGGCACCATCAGCTCGACGGCTCCGAAGATCAGCCCCAAAACAAACAGGATCAGCGGCAATGCCGACGGATCTTGCCCGGACCAAGCCGCAGCGAAAAACAACCCGAATCCGATCAATGAAGCCACACCGAACGGGCCGAAACCCGGTGTGAAGATCTCCAGTACAAGACCCACAAAACCCAAAACCAAAAGCAAGGTGCTTACGATCGGATGGGACAGGAATTGCATAACGGAACCGGAACCCGACGCATGTGCAACCGTCGGTAAGAACAACAAAGTGCTCCAAAGCAAAATTTTATTTTGTCTTGTCATTCAACGCACCTCCTTACTCTATATGTACCTTTTTTCCCGCCCTTTCAAACACATAAACAAAGGAATTTGAAATTGTGATAACAACAACAAACACACAAACGCAATCTTCCCACAAAAAAAGTCGCTCACCCTCCAACGGATGGCGACGACTTTCATGATCGAAGAATTAATAGCGGTTTTTCTTGCGACGTGCTGCTTCTGACTTCTTTTTTCTTTTGATGCTGGGTTTTTCGTAATGTTCCCTCTTTCTGTACTCAGAGAGTACACCTGAGCGAGCACATTGCTTCTTAAAGCGCTTCAGGGCGCTGTCCAAAGATTCGTTTTCTCCCACTTTGATTTCCGACATCGATCTTCCCCCCTCTCATTTTCGTAAGAGTGCTCAAAAATGAGCCGAGTACGATAAAATCCATTATACCGTATTTATTGCGTCACCGCAAGTTTAACCCGGTGGCCATCCGAAAGGCCGACCCGCCAGGATATGAAAGTGGAGATGTCCAACCGTCTGCCCGCCGTCTTTTCCGCAGTTGTTGACAACACGATAGCCGTCTTCGGAAAAACCGTCCCGCTTCGCGATTTTGGAAATCACTTGAAAGATCCGCCCAACCAGTTGCGGCTCCAGCTGCTCGATCTCATTCATGGACGCGATATGACTTTTGGGAATCGCCAAGTAATGCACATCCGCCTGCGGATTTCCGTCTTGAAACACAAAAATCTCGTCGTCTTCGTATACCACTTGCGTCGGAATTTCGCCTGCAGCCAGCTTACAAAAGATACAATCCATGGATACACCTCCCTCCACTCAGTATCCTATCACAAACCGCCACCCTTGGAAAGCACAACCGGAGCAGATAATAGAAGCGCATCCTCTACGCCCGTGATCTTCACCCGCACGATCTCATTCGGCGAAACTGCCCCCTGCACATGCACGTGGGAATAGTTGGTAGCATACCCCGAAAACACTTCTTCAGACACCGGCTCTTCCACCAATACCAAAAGCTTTGCACCAACCTGCGCCCGCAAAAAGTTCTCCGTAAGCTCCTGCCCGAGCGCCGTAAGTTCCGCATTTCGTTGTTTTTTTATGGCGGGATCCACCTGATCTTTCATCGCGGATGCAGGCGTACCGTGCCTTGGGGAATACGAAAATACATGCAGTCTGGAAAACTTAGCCTCTCGCACAAAGCGCATCGTCTCCTCCCACTCCGCCTCCGTTTCGCCCGGGAACCCGCAGATCACGTCGGTCGTAAGGCCCGCGTTCGGAAACGCACAGCGAAGCCTCTCGATACTCGCGAAATACTCGCTCGCCGTGTAGCGCCGGTTCATCCGTCTGAGCACCGCGTCGCTTCCCGATTGAAGCGACAAATGGAAGTGATCGCAAAGCTTGGGAAATTCCAAAAGCCCCGCTACAAACGAATCGGTGACGCTCCCGGGTTCCAGCGAACTCAGGCGAATTCGCTCGATCCCTT
>CAZFWK010000043.1:0-11994 GCA_964522555.1 uncultured Peptoniphilaceae bacterium
TCGCTTCGATAGCTGCGGAAACCGTCCCCGAATAGAGCACATCCATCCCCGCGTTCAGCCCGAAGTTGATCCCCGAAACCACCATGTCAAACGGCGCCTCCGTGGAAATCGCCTCGATCGCGACGCGCACACAGTCCGCGGGCGTCCCCGACACGCTGTAAGCCGGGCTCCTTAAATCCTTCAACCCATGGTGCTTGATGACCATGGGGCGTAATATGGTAATCGCGTGACTCTTTGCGCTTTGCTCGGTATCCGGCGCCACGATGATCAGCTCGTGATCCTCTTCGAGCACTTTCGCCAACTCGTAGATCCCCTTCGCAAACAGCCCGTCGTCATTCGTGATCAGTATTCTCATAATTCCTCCGATCGATGCGGATCGTACCGCATCCGCAATTTATTGTAACATATGGTTGAAATTGTATCGCAAACACGCGATGATGTCGACGATTCAGATTGGGTATAGTTACTAGAACAGACAAAGAGAGGGGCATTTATGAAACAAAACAATCCGAAACTCAAGACAATTACTTATATATGGATCCTTATGACGGTATTGGTCGCATTTCCGATCGTTTGGAGCTTCGCCGCACGAAATGCTTCCGTGTACGCAGTCGATATGCAGGTCGTAGAAGGCGCGCTCGCCGTAAACCCCGCCCACCCGCTCGCGCCCAATCGCTTGGAGCGCTTCGGGACGGACGCGCTCGGAAGAAGCGTCGCGACCCTGATCGCGCACGGCATGCCGCAAGCGCTTGGGATCGGGGCCATAGCGGCCGCCATCCGCGCGAGTGCAGGACTACTACTTCGTCGAAAGAATATTCGCATCAACCCCGGAATTTTGATCGCGATCGAGCTTATCTTTTTTCGATTCCTCTTGCAACTCCCCTACTTCACGGGAGACTCCTCGCCTAATACTCTGATTTTGGCGGTTTTATTTGGATCCTTTGTACTCCCCGCGATTGCCGCAGGCGAAGCGATCGCAAATCGCGAACCGAATCCGGTGAAAGGGGAATCTCCGCGTATTTTCTTCTTACTGTGGGTAAATCAATTTGCGCGGGTTCTACTCATTCTATTCGCGCTCGGGCTCGCAGGCACTGCAATCGGCGCAGATCCCTACGCGAAGATCCCGATCGAAGGAGCC
This sequence comes from uncultured Peptoniphilaceae bacterium, assembly GCA_964522555.1. GTDB lineage: Bacteria > Bacillota > Clostridia > Tissierellales > Peptoniphilaceae > JAAYQA01. The sequence goes on from CAZFWK010000043.1 coordinate 1,139, forward strand.
GCTCCGTATACGGATCCGTTTGTGATGAATCAAGTTGCGCAAATTTGGCGCACGAAGACAGTCGCCCCCTGGGTCTGGGCGATTCCCACAGGCTTTTTGCTGTGGGCAGCAGGCGTGCTCTATGCACTATATCGCCCGATGAAGGCGCGCTTTGCTAGGCGGGGCACGCTGCTCCCCGAGAACGGGGTCGCTTTTTTCGAATTCCTGAATCCGATTCGGGCGCTCCGAGAGCTGAAGGAATTTCGCAATTATACTTTTGCCACCCTGACACGCCTCGTGTTTTTGGGAATTCTGGGGGTGCTCGTGATTTTGGGCAAGCCCGAACCGTCCGACAAACCGAAAAATCCGCCCGTACCTTCTTATTCAGAAATTGCAGCAAGCACCGATGCCGTGCAATCCGCAGAAGACAAGATCCGCTTTGCAGAGAAACGCTTCTCCGAATGGAAACTAAATGTCGTGCATGAAAACTTTTTGGACGAGATCACGACCCCCGAAGGCACGCGCCCGATCGCCGCAGCTTCGTTAATCGGCAGAAGCCGCGCGCAACCGCTTCTCCTCCTCTTCGACACCAATTCGGATCCGGAGACTTTCGCCCTGCAGATGGCGCTTATCGAGGGAATCGTGCATACCGGCAAGGAAGCCGGCTTCGCCCAGTCCTATCTGTTCGCCTTTACGGAGAATGTACCCGGAACCGACTACTTAGGCTTCTTCAATTCCTACGTGCTCCGCACACCCGAACGCGCCGTGTTCGTATCGATCCCGCAAATCGGGGAAGGGAGCGTGTCGATCGACGAAACGCTACTCGTCCCCAATTCCGCTTGGGGTGGAAGGATCGCAAATGAACTTCGCGATGCCCTGGAAGATAAGGGAGTCCGGTATGCAATCGACTACTTCGAGCCCCCGGACGGAGTCGCAGCCGATCTGGCAAGATCCGGTATGATGGGCATACAAGCGCGGACGACCCTAGGTGATGAAACCCCCGACAAACAGAAGTTGCTCGAAGGCCTACTGGAAGGCGCATTGCGTTTCGGCTACACGGAGCGATAAATGCAGTTCACAAAAACGGTGCCAGACAAGCTGAGCACCCTACGGCGGTCCATAGCAGTTCGGCAATATCGTAGGGTGCGACCTTGTGTAGCACCGCTTTATGCAGGTTGTGTGTGTACTGAAAAACGTATCTTATCAAGGCGCCCTTCCGGCTCCCGGTGCCAGACAAGCTGTGCACCCTACGGCTTCGATGAAAACACTTGAAACGATATTTTGGTATAACGCAAATTCCCTCAAAAAAACAAGCAGCCTAATCGCTGCTTGTTTTATTCTTTGTACTCGCCCAGGGCGATGCAACCGTTGTGGCCACCGAAGCCCAGGGTATTCGACAGGGTATAGCGTACTTTCTTTTCGATGCTGTGATTCGGGACATAGAACAAATCGCAGTCCTCGTCGGGTTCATTGTAGTTGATCGTGGGGGGCACTTTGCCCGTTTGGATCACCTGTAAGCATGCGATCGCCTCGATTCCGCCCGCGCCTCCCAACAGATGCCCCGTCATCGACTTCGTCGAGCTGATCGTGAGATCTCTCGCGGCATCGCCGAACACTTTGTGGATCGCTAAGGTTTCCAAGCGGTCGTTCATCGGGGTGGAAGTGCCGTGCGCGTTCAGATAGTCGATCTCACTCGGTTCGAGACCGGCCTCTTCCAGCGTCAGTTCCATCGCTTTGGAAGCACCCGTGGCATTTTCGTCCGGCGCGGTCATGTGGAAAGCATCGGATGTGGAGCCGTAACCGAGCACCTCGCCGTAAATATGCGCGCCGCGCTTCAGTGCGCCCTCGAGCGACTCCAGCACGAGTACGCCTCCGCCTTCTCCCATCACGAATCCGTCTCTCGTCTTGTCGAACGGACGCATCGCGCCCTTCGGGTCATCGTTTCGGGTGCTCATCGCCTTCATCGCGGCAAATCCCGATACGGCAAGCGAAGTAACGGCCGCTTCCACGCCGCCCGCGAGCGCCATGTCGAGGTAGCCGTGCTTGATCATGCGATACGCCTCGCCGATCGCATGCGTTGCGGAACTGCACGCCGTCGATACGGAAAGCGACGAACCCATGAGTCCGAGCTCGATCGATACCATGCCGGAAACCATATTGGGGATCAGCATCGGAATGCAAAACGGGCTCATCCGACTCGGGCCGCGCCCGATCAAGGTGCGCATCGAATCTTCGATCGTCGCGATTCCGCCGATGCCGGTTCCCAATATGATGCCCTCTCGGTACGGGTCATATACGCCTCTTTCGAGTTTGCTGTCTTCCATCGCCATCCTTGAAGCTGCCACGCCGAACTGTGAAAAGCGGTCCATCCGTTTTGCCGCCTTCTTGTCCATAAAATCATCGGGGACAAAGTCGTTGATCTGTGCTGCGATCTTCGTGGTAATATCCGACGGATCAAAATGCGTAATCGGTCCGACACCCGAGACGCCAGCGATCAGCGCTTCAAAGTACGCGTCCTTGCCGTGACCGACCGGCGTAAGGCAGCCTAAGCCGGTCACGACGACGCGATGGACTTTATTCTCCGAGTTTCTCATCGATATACTGGGTGATTTCTCCGACCGTACGGAAGTTTTGTGCATCTTCGTCCGCAATTTCGATGCCGAATTCATCTTCCATCGCCATGATAATTTCGACCGCGTCTAGCGAATCCGCGCCGAGATCGTCTTGGAGTGAGGTTTCCGCGGTGATGTCCGCTGCTTCTTTGCCGAGTTGGTCCGCTACAATAGCGATTACTTTTTCCAGATTCATAGTGATCCTCCTTAAATTATGCCATTCCGCCGTCAACGCGGATGACTTCTCCTGTGATATAGTCAGAGTCCTCCGATGCCAAAAACACACAGAGCCTCGCCACATCCTCAACCTTTCCGAATGCCCCCAATGAGACATTCGCAAGCATTTTATCCTTTACATCTTGCGGTAGCTGATCCGTCATATCGGTTTCGATAAAGCCCGGCGCGATCGCATTGACGCGAATGCCGCGGCTCCCCAATTCCTTTGCGACGGACTTCGTAAGCCCGATAATACCGGCCTTCGATGCCGCATAATTCGCCTGTCCGGCATTTCCAAAAACGCCTACGACCGAGCTGATATTGATCATCTTTCCATAGCGGCTCTTCATCATGGGTCTTGCACAAGCCTTCGTCATGAGAAACGCGCTCTTCAGATTGACGGAAAGCACCGCGTCGAAATCTTCTTCGGACATTCGGATCAAGAGATTGTCTCTCGTGATCCCGGCATTGTTGACGAGAATGTCGACCCCGCCGAAAACTTCCAGCGTCTCGTCCACACAGCGCTTCACCTCTTCTTGTACGCTGCCGTCCGCCTTGATCGCGAGGGCTTTTCTTCCCGTAGCTTCGATCAACGCTTTCGTTTCGTTCGCACCCGCTTCGTCCTTGCTGTAGGTGAACGCGATATTCGCGCCTTCTTTTGCAAGAGCTTCCGCGATTGCACGCCCGATTCCGCGGGATGCCCCGGTCACCAGCGCCGTCTTGTTTGCTAATTTCATCGTGTGTCACCTCGTAGCGTGTCGATTTGGGTTTGGAAATCTTCTGCGGTTTGAATATTGTGCAGTTCTACCTCCACGCCCTTTTGCTTTGCGATTCGCTTGATAAAGCCGGTCAGAGTCTTACCCGGTCCGATTTCGATAAATCGCGTGACGCCTTCGTCGAGCATCGCCTCCACGCTTTGTTGCCAAAGGATTGAGCTCGTCACCTGTGCCGCCAAGAGCTGCGGGAGTTTTGCTTCGGACTCCACGGCCTTTGCGGTCACATTAGCATATACCCTCTTTTCGAGCGGCAAAAACGAAACTTTCGCGAGTCTTTCACCGAGGCGCTCTCTCGCATCTGCGAGGAGTTCCGAGTGAAACGGAGCGGATACCGCAAGCGGTACGCACTTCTTCGCGCCAAGCGCCTTTGCCGCGTCCGATGCGGCCAAGAGCGCTTCTTTCATCCCGGTCATCACGATTTGCCCGGGGGCATTGTAATTCGCAATGCTTACGGGGCCGATTCTTTCACCGGCCGCGACGGCCTCTGTTACCGCGGCTTCGTCGAGCCCCAGCACGGCAACCATCCCGCCCAAGCCTTCCGGTACCGCTTCTTGCATATAGCGCGCACGGGCTTCCACCAGTACGAGCGCATCTTCATAGGAAATCGCCCCGGATGCGACAAGCGCGGAATACTCGCCCAAGCTCAAGCCGGCCGTATGGGTGAAGGACACCCCGTTTTCCGCAAGCAGTCTCGCAATCGCCGTGCACGTGGCAAGCATCGCGGATTGCGTGTTCTCCGTTTGGTTTAGTGAGTCCTCCGGACCCTCGAAGACGATCTTTGTAAGGTCCCTTTCCAATACGCGATTCGCGGTATCAAAGGTCTCTTTGCATACGGGATAGGCGTCGTAAAAGTCTTTCCCCATGGAGACGAATTGCGCCCCCTGTCCGGGAAACACGAATGCCGTCTTCATTTATACTTCCTCAAAATTATTGCGGATCCCTGCGAGTACCGAGCCGACACCGGAAACCATCTCATCCAAGATCACGTGCACGGGCTTGATCTCTTTCACGAGACCGGCCACTTGTCCCGCCATTACGGTACCGCCGACGACATCGCCGTCTACCACAGCCGCGCGCAGTCTTCCCGCGCCCATCAGCTCGAGTTCTTCCATCGAAGCGCCCTTTTTCTCGGCTTCAATAAAGTCGAGCTGGAAAGTATTCTTCAGCGCACGCACCGGATGCCCGGTCGAGCGACCCGATACGATCGCATCGCGGTCCTTTGCTTTTAAAACCATATCTTTATAATTTTGGTGCAATCGGACTTCTTCCGAAGCGAGCAGGACCGTTCCGATCTGCACGCCGGACGCGCCCAGCGCGAGTACCGCGGTAAATCCTCTTGCATCGGCGACTCCCCCGGCCCCTACGACCGGTACCTTCACGGCGTCCACCACTTGCGGAAGCCCCGCCATCGTGGTGAGTTCGCCGATATGGCCGCCGGCTTCGGTACCCTCGAAGATCACGGCGTCCGCACCGTAGCGTTCCATTCGCACGGCGAGCGCCACGGATGGCACGACGGGCAGCACCTTGATCCCCTTTGACTTTAGTCCTTCAATATAGGGAGAGGGGTTCCCCGCACCCGTCGTCACGACGGGCACCTTAAGGTCCATCGCAAGCTGGATCAAATCCTTTGCGAAGGGCGACAACAGCATGATATTCAATCCGAAGGGTCGGTCGGTGTTCGCTCGAACGGCGGCAATCTCCTTTTCGATCACATCCGCCGGCGCATTTCCGCCGGCCAATACGCCCAATCCGCCTGCATTGCTTACGGCGATTGCCAATGGCGAAGACGCAACCCAAGCCATCCCGCCTTGCAGGATCGGGTAGCGAATGCCCAAAAGTTCTGTAATTCCGGTTTTCATTATGCCTCTTTCCTGTTCCAGCGGACTGCCGCCGCGCCCCAAGTCATGCCGGCGCCGAAGGCTGTCATGATGAGCAGATCATTTTCTTTGAGTCTTCCCTCAGCTACCGCCTCGGAAAGCGCGATCGGTACCGAACCAGAGGAGGTATTCCCATAGCGGTCGATATTCACAAAGACCTTCTCATCAGGGAGTTTGAGCCTCTTGTTGACCGCCTCGATGATCCTGCGATTCGCCTGATGCGGAATCAAAAGGTCCACATCGGACGGTTTGGCCCCAATTTTCTCCAAGACTTGTACGATCGAGTTTTCCATACTGCGAACGGCGATCTTAAAGACTTCCGGCCCGTCCATATAGAGTTTGTGTCGATTATTTTTAAGTGTCTCTTCCGTGATCGGCTCTTTTGTGCCTCCTGCCGGAATGCACAAGAGATCGCCGAAGGAGCCGTCGGCCGCTAAAAAGGACCCTATGATCCCTTCGTCCGGCGGACAGGGCTTTAGCACGGCCGCTCCCGCGCCGTCTCCGAAGAGCACGCAAGTGCTTCGATCTTCCCAATTCGTAACGCGTGAGAGCAATTCCGATCCCACTACGAGGACATTTTGATACATCCCGCTTTCGATAAACTGCGCAGCCGTCACCAATGCGTACACAAATCCTGTGCAGCCAGCGCTCAAGTCGAATGCCGCAGCCTTTTCCGCGCCCAATCTCGCTTGCAACAAGCAAGCGGTCGAGGGAAAAGCGTGGTCGGGTGTTACCGTCGCCACAACGATGAGATCCAGGTCAGGTGCGCTCACACCCGCATCGGCCATAGCCACGATAGCGGCTTCATAGCACATGTCCGATGTCGTCATGGACGCATCCGCAATGTGTCGTTCCCGAATCCCCGTTCTTGTGACGATCCATTCGTCTGAAGTTTCTACGATTTTTTCCAAATCGGCATTCGTCAAAATATTCGGCGGCGCATAATGTCCTACGCCATAAATACCTGCATGAACTGAATGTTTTTTCAATTCTGTAACGATGTTCTTCACCTCCTAATTCACCCGTTTGGTGTTTATGAAACGAGTAAACTGGATATATTATATGGTATGATGAGGCAGATGGCAAATGAAAGCGAGGTTTAGCAATGAAATACGATATCGTGGATATATTAAAGATACTACCGCATAAGCAACCGTTTCTTTATGTGGATAAAGCAGAAGTCGATGAAGAGACGATGACGGTCACCGGCACAAAATGCGTCACGTACAATGAACCCTTTTTCGCAGGGCATTTCCCCGAATACCCGGTCATGCCGGGCGTCATTCTGGTGGAAACCCTCGCACAATTGGGTGCGATCGGCATTCTGACGAAACCCGAATACGCCGACACCCTCCCCATGTTCGCGGGCATCAATAAATTCCGCTTCCGAAAACCCATCGTCCCCGGAGACGTGCTCGAAATGACCGTCACCATCTCTAGGCTCCGCAAACAAATGGGAGTAGGAGAAGGCGTCGCAAAGGTAAACGGAGAGATCGTCGGCGAAGGTGAATTCTTATTCCACATCTCGAAGAGATAGGAAATTACGTACAGAGTGATAGCACACATCGTTCATTAATAAGGAGTGCCTATCTTACAATAGTAGTAGAAAGCGTAAGTGACGGAATCAGGGGATGTCCATAAGTGCGACTCTGAGACGAGTCCTCACCTTCTTCTCTATCGATCGAGAAGACGAAGTCGCAGGTGGCGACGTGCGCGAGGAATACGAGCGTAATCTACGGAGGCGTTGGACTCCCCTGATGGAGTCGCGATTCATGCAAATCTATTCGGTTCATTCGACTTTGACTGCAATCTGGATTGTGAACCCCAAAAGACCACACGGCAATACGTTCACAAACCCGTTTGCCCGTAACCACAAATTTGTAAGAACTTTGTAACTTCTAGACGCAAAACTTCTGTTATACTATGGTTGTTACCGAATTCGGTGAACGTGTTTATGGATCATCCTCCTTGTCCAAATCATGACCATAAACGAAAAAGAGTCGACCCCACATCGACTCTTTTTCTTTACCCTTTTTTCCTACACGCCGGCAATTCGGTCTACAATCGGCGCCAGTATTTTTTCTTTATTTTCCGGATCCTTTTCGCTCAACTGCTCCAAGAACAAGCGGCCGCCCGCATCCATCCCCTGGCAACCCGCAAGGAGTACGACATCGCCCTCTCTTGCCGTGTCCAAAGCGACTTTGGTGGCCTCCTCGAGTGTGTCATACAGCACATAGGAGACGCCCGCGCGGTCCATTTCCGCACGGAACACTTCCTCTTCTTCCGGCGAGACGGTATCATGTGCTTCCGCAACATCTCGACTGAGCGTTGCGATGATATGGTCGCAGCGAAGCTCTTCGAGCCTCGGGATCAGGGTTTCCAAATTCTCCCGATTTACCGTCACCCCGCGATTTCCGCGAATCGCATACGCCAATACCAATCTCTTATATTCCATATACGCCAAAGTTTGGAGCGTCACATTGATATTCCCGACATTGGCGAAGTGGTCATCCAATACTTTAAAGTCGCCTTCGTACAGCATCTCAAAACGCCTTTCGACGCCCTTATACCCTTTGACTGCCTCTTGAATCGTGCTAAAATCGACCCCGTGTAACAGCGCAAGCGCGATCGCAGAAAGCGCATTGAGTACCATATGATACCCCGCCACGCCAATCTCAATCGGGAAGCGCGCAGGTAAGCCCGCACATCGCTCCTGACAACGATCGGACACCACCACATCGAATCGCGCGAAGCCCGTGCTTAAGTCCAGGTTTTCGCAGCGAAGATCCGCCGGTTTTTCGTGTCCGAAGGTGTATGCATCCGGCCGAACCGATTGCAGCGAAGCTGCATATTCGTCATCCGCGTTCAAGACGATCTCGGTAGAGGGATCGGCCTCGGTGATCAGGCGCTTTTTTTGCGCCCAATACGCCTCAAAGGTGCCGTGCTGGTCGATATGCTCGCGCGTGATATTGTTGAGCGCGACCGCCTGAAAGCGGATCCCGTGTGTTCGGGACATCTCGATCGCCTGGGAGGAAACCTCCATCACGAGATTCTTCGTGCCCGCCGACACCATATCGCGAAGCAATCCTTGCAGCTCCAAGCTTTCGGGTGTCGTAAGCTTACTCGGGATCGATACGTCGCCGTACTCGTAATTGACCGTGCCAATCAACCCGGTATCCTGCCCGGTCGCACGCAAGATCTCGGCTAAGAGTTTCGCCGTCGTGGTCTTTCCGTTCGACGCCGTGATGGCGAGCACATTTAAGCACGCCGACGGGTGATCGTAGTAATTGTTCGCAAGCTTCGCCAGCGCCGTACGATTGTCGGCCGTTCGGATCTGCGGGACTCCAAGCCCCTCCTGCCAATCGGTCACCAACACCGCTGCGGCTCCCCTCGATACGGCATCTTCGATAAAGCGATGCCCGTCCACCGTATAGCCTTTGATTGCGACAAACAAGTCGCCCTTCTCGATTTTTTTCGAATTATATTGAATTCCTGAAATTTCCAATTCCGGATCGACTACGTCTTCCCTAAGAATTTGGATCCCCTTTAGTACATTTTGTAGTTTCACGCGTTTCCCCTCCGATCATTCAAGTGTATTGTACCAAATATTGCAAGAAATAGGGTAAATATTCCCAAACGGAGGTGGAAATATGAGAATACTCGTTATCGATTTTGATACTCCCATGTATGAACAATCGCTTGTGCAAAGAGAAAAGTGGTTGCGCATTCCGCTCGGTTTGCGGTGGGATCCGGCGGACAGACCCGCAGAAGTTCAAGATACGCATATCGTGGCGGTAGAAGAAGATGAAATCATCGGCGTGATGGTGCTCACACCCGTAGATGAGCGCACTGTCCGAATGCGACAAGTCGCGGTAAATCCCGAGATCCGAAGCCGCGGGATCGGGTCCCAGATGGTCCGTTTCGCAAAAAATTGGGCGAAAGAAAACGGAATCCACAAGATCATCCTCCACGCAAGAGAAGGCGCCGTGGAATTCTACAAACGATTAGATTACCAAGTCACTTCCGATGTGTTTTACGAAGTCACGATCCCGCATTTTATGATGGAGAAGGAATGGTAAAAGAAAAACCCGCGAATCGCCGCGGGTTCAAAGTATTAACATAGTCCGTTCAGTCGAGCCCGGTATACCCCTTTCGGCACGCTCACGGACCGCTCGGCCAAGATATGGCCTCAAGGGGTACACCGGGCTCTCCTTCACTCTATCTCTAAAATAACTTTATCGACAGTCTGGCCCCGGCAATACCGCCGGTTTTTTCGTTCTATTTCTTGCCGAACAAACCACCCAGCAAATCCTCCAGCAGTCCTCCCTGTCCGGAACCGCCGCCAAGGATATCTTTCGCCATATCGAAAATCGACCCGCCGGCTTGTTCTTGCACATCGCGCTGCGTTTGGCGCGTGAAGTCGCGCACATCTTGCTCGCGGTTTGCGCCCGGCATCGTGATCTTTCGATTCCCGGGGAGATCAATTTCCGGTGCGGGGGACCCTCCGAACGGACTGTCGAACGGGCTGTTTTGTTGCGGTTGTTGCCTTTGTTGCGGCTGCTGTTGCTGCTGTTGCCTTTCTCTTTGCCCTTTGGACCACTTGCTCGCCATATTCGCGAGGATCAGCGGAGCCAGAAAAGAGAGGATCTTCTTGATGGCGCTCGCCTGCACCCCGGTGCGCGCCGCGATCGTATCTTCCACTTGCCCTTTGTTGCCCGTGAAAATATGATCCACCATGCGCCCGCCCTCACCGCCGAGGAAGCGATCCAAAAACCCCACCGTATCGTAGGGATTATCATCCGCGTGGTCGTCCAAAGCTTTCGCAAGCGATTGCGCGCCCTCGTCGTTCGATGCGTTTTGATTCATCGCCTCGATGAGCGTCGGCACGCCAAGCGCCGCTACTTTTTGTATTTCGTCCTCGCTGACTCCCGTAGCACGGGTGATCTGCGCCATCATTTCCGGATTTTGTAATTGTTGTAATAATTCTTGCATGAGATTCTCCTTTCGAGAATAAGTGACATTTTGATAGGAAATCTATACCCGAAACAGAATATATTCACGCAATTTGCAAAAAATCCCAAGCAAAACCGTAGGGAGCGCGCCTTGTGCCGCTCCGCAGAGATGCAAAACATACGACGGAAAGTATCAATACCAAAAAAAGAAAAGGGGGTCTCCCCCCTCAGCGTGTTGACAAACCTGTCGTTCATGTATATAAATTGCAAACCAAGTATAGGAAGAATCGTAGAGTCAGTGACGGAATCAGGGGATGTCCATAAGTGCGACTCTGAGGCGAGTCCTCACCTTCTTCTCTATCGATCGAGAAGACGAAGTCGCAGGTGGCGACGTGCGCGAGGAATACGAGCGTAATCTACGGAGGCGTTGGACTCCCCTGATGG
>CAZFWK010000044.1:0-1355 GCA_964522555.1 uncultured Peptoniphilaceae bacterium
TGGATATTTTACAATTGATCGAAGAGATCGAAGACATTATCGATCAAGCAGGCTCCGTTCCGTTGACAAAGAAAGTCATGGTGGATGCGGACGAAATCACGGAAATTTTGAATGAGATGCGTTCGAAATTGCCGGATGCTATACGTGAAGCTACCGTCATTACGGAAGATCGCCAAAGTATTTTGAACGACGCGAAGAAGAATGCGGAACAAACGAGACAAGCGGCATTATCAGACGCCGATCGCATCCGCAACGAAGCGCAACAACAAATGCAACGCATGATCAACGAACACGATATCACGACAAATGCCGAAAATCTCAGCAAAGACATTTTGGCAAAAGCAGAGCAAAACGCGCGCAATGTAACGCTGCAAGCGACTACCTATATCGACGATATGTTCGCAAACACGCAAGACCAATTGAAAGAAATGCTCACGGCAATCGAAAGCAGCCGAAGCGAGCTCAGAAGAAGCAAATAACCCCCACCCGGGGGTTATTTTGATTCGAACCGATACTGAAGCGAGCGCGGAAACAAGTCTTATTCGAGACCCCTACTCTAAGCCGAGTTTATAGAGCGCCTCCGCTTTCAGGTCCCAGTAAAAGATCGAGTCGTTTCGGTGGATGTGCCGATGGAGTGCTTTTGTCGTTGCGAGCACGGGGATTTCGGATTCTCGTAGACTGCGGAGTACGGCTTTTCCTGTTTCGTTCATCGCGAGCGGGTAGAGGGCGTCCGGCGGGGTGTCGAGATGGCGGTTTCGGCTTTCGAGATGTAAGTCGAGCAACACGTGGAGCAAATAGCGACGAATCCGAGCGATCGTATGCCTTTTTGAGCGGCTCTTGAAGAGCCATTCTTCCACGGAGTTCTTCGGATCGTACATCTTCTTGAGTCTCTCCCACAGCCCCGGTTCCGCGTACGGATATGATAGCGGATCGATGTGGGGGATATGAAGCAAATATGCGAGCTCTTTCTTGTAGTTTTCCATGCTATGGAAGGGCTGTGCGATTGGCGCTTGAAGCGAAGCGAGCGGAAGTTCGCCGTTTGCGATTTGTTTGCGGATCGAGGTAGCATTTTGACTTTCCAAGGGCGTGTCGGAGCCTTCCCAGGGCGCTCGGTCGATTGCGATCGCAGGAATGCGAGACCCTCTTTTTACGAGTGCTTGTCGGTAGCAAAGGCCCAATCGGGTATTGGCGTCGAGCCAGTTTTGCGACAGGCTTTTCGCATGTGCACCGGCATACGAAGTGCCTTTGGCGAGTGCTGCAGAAAGTGACTCACGCTGTGCCGCCGGGTCCAAGCGGTCCAGCGCTTCGATTGATTCGGTCGTCATGCCGCTACCGTACACGATGCGCGAGACGCC
>CAZFWK010000044.1:1455-11453 GCA_964522555.1 uncultured Peptoniphilaceae bacterium
ATAACCCATATAATATAAGAAGTACAAATACAGACTAGGAGGCAGATATGAAAGTATTAGTAGTAAACTGTGGAAGTTCGTCTTTGAAGTATCAATTGGTAGATATGCAAACGGAAGAGGCGCTTGCAGTCGGTTTAGTCGAGCGCATTGGAATGGACGGATCTCAAGTCAAGCATGAAGTGATCGGAAAAGAAAAAGAAATCATTCAAGCGGCAATGCCGGACCACAGTGTCGCGATCCAAATCGTTTTGGACGCGATTACAGACCCCAAGATCGGTTGTATCGCGTCGATGGACGAGATCGTGGCAGTCGGGCACAGAGTCGTTCACGGGGGAGAAAAATTTGCGGAATCCGTTTTGATCGACGACGAAGTCATCAAAGCGATCGAAGATTGTATCGACCTCGCACCGCTGCATAACCCGCCGAACTTGATGGGAATTCGCGCCTGCCAACAAGCGCTTCCGAACACCCCGATGGTAGCGGTATTTGACACGGCTTTCCATCAGACGATCCCCGCTGAAAACTATCTATACGCTCTGCCCTATGAATTATATGAGCAATACAAAATTAGAAAGTACGGCTTCCACGGCACTTCCCACAAATACGTTGCAATCCGCGCAGCAGAGCTTCTCGGCAAGCCGCTTGAAGAAGTCAATCTGATCACCTGTCACCTTGGAAACGGGGCAAGCATCTGCGCAATTAAAGAGGGGAAATCTTACGACACTTCGATGGGGTTCACCCCGCTTGACGGTCTCATTATGGGAACGCGCTCGGGTACTTTGGACCCCTCGATCACCGCATTCTTGCTCAAGATGGGTAAGACGATCGAAGAAATCGACACGATCTACAACAAGAAATCGGGTATCTTAGGCGTTTCCGGGCTCAGCTCCGACTTCCGCGACTTGGAAAAAGCCAAAGATGAAGGCGACGAAAGAGCGGCTCTCGCTTTGGACATGTTCGTAAATCGCGTGCAATTCTATATTGGAGGCTATGTCGCACTCCTTGAAGAGGTCGATGCAATCGTCTTTACGGCAGGACTTGGAGAAAACTCCTCGCGTGCGAGACAACGCGTGTGCGAAGGCATGCAATGTTTGGCGATCGAACTCGACGAAACGCTCGACACTGGACTCCGCGGCAAAGAAGCGCTTGTTTCGAAAGCGAATTCCGACACGAAGATTTTCGTCATCCCCACAAATGAAGAATTGATGATCGCGAGAGACACCGCTGCCCTTACGAAATAACTTGACAAGCGAAGAGAAATCTCGTATACTACAATTTGTTCTAATTGCTACAAGCCGCACATCGTGCCTGTGGTCCACTAGAACGCAACGATGTGAGGAGGTGTAAAACTATGGCAGTCCCAAAAGGAAAAACATCAAAAGCAAGAAGAGATAAACGCAGGGCATCTTCTTATCGGCTCAGGAGAACTTCTATCATGGAGTGTCCGAATTGCCATGAACCGAAGCTACCGCATCGCGTATGCCGCGCATGTGGATATTATAAAAAAGTAGAAGTGCTTTCCGTCGAATAATCTGAAAATCAGGCTGCCGCAAGGCAGCTTGTTTTATTATACGGTGACTAGGGATCGCGCGGGAGTCACTTTCGGTTGGCGGTAGGTGGCTTTTTTTCAATGGATTGATTGTGTTACAATAGATCCGAACAAAGGGGTGAAAGAGTGAAGATTTTAGTAGATGGTTACGGATCGGATAAAGGCCCAAAAGAAATACTTGCGGGCTGTTTGATCGCGTTGGAAAGACACCCGGGTCTTTCGATTGGATTGCTGGGTCCTGCGGAGTTAAAAGAAGCGTCTCATTCCGATCGGCTGAAGATAGTTGAGACGGATTCGTGGATTCAGAACGACGAGGAGCCTGTGCGCGCGGTGCGTCAAAAGAAAGAGGCTTCGATCGTGCTGGGCTGCAGACTCATGGAAGATGGGGAGTACGAAGGTGTGTTGTCAGCAGGCTCCACTGGGGCGATGCTCGCTGCGGGTCTTTTGGTGTCGAAGCGAATTCCGGGAATCCAAAGAGCCGCTCTTACGGTATTGCTTCCGACACAGCCACAGCCGACCGTTATGCTCGACGCAGGTGCGAATATGGATTGCAACGCAGAGCTTCTCATGCAATTTGCCGTGATGGGGCAAGTCTATGCAAAGAACGTGCTGGGATTAACTGACCCGCGAGTGGGATTGCTCAATGTCGGCACGGAAGAGGGGAAAGGTAATACGGTTGTAAAAGAAGCATACGAGCGATTTCAAAATGCCCCGTTTCGTTTTGTCGGCAATATGGAAGCGAGAGATCTCCTAAATGGTGTTTGCGATGTGATCGTAGCGGATGGTTTTTCAGGTAATATCGCGCTAAAAACGATGGAAGGGGTTGCGGGATTTATTTCCGGCTTACTCAAGCGCGAATTGATGCGGTCGACTCGTACAAAAATCGGTGCTCTGATGGCGAAACCTGCACTTAACGCATTAAAATCGCGAATGGATTATAAAACGACCGGCGCTGCGCCTCTATTGGGAATCCGAAAGCCGATTTTTAAAGCACACGGCAGCTCAGATAGAGAGGCGATCGCAAACGGGATCGACAAGCTCGTATTATTTGTCGAACACGATACGATCGCGCAGATGACGAAGATTTTGTCTGAAAATCTCGGTCTCGGGGCGGATCATGGAGCATAGAAATTATCAGATCCCAAAGATTGCCCTCACAGACGAGAGGCACAAACAACTGAAGCGACTGGAAGAGATTCTCGGATATACATTCAAGAACATCACTTTGCTTCATATCGCAACGACGCATTCTTCTTATGCGAATGAAAATAAAAGCATGGGGATCCGAGATAATGAGAGACTTGAGTTTTTAGGGGATGTCGTCTTAAATCTCGTGGTTTCGGATGTGCTGTTTCGTAAGTACCCGGAAGTAACCGAAGGGGAACTAACGAAACGCAGATCCGTGATCGTATCGGAACCCTCTTTCGCCAAAGCAGCGCGCATTATCGGTCTGGGTGAGTTTATTCTCCTTGGAAAGGGTGAGAGCTTATCAGGAGGATCGGATCGCGATTCGCTATTGGCGGATGCATTCGAAGCGCTTTGTGGAGCCATCTTTATCGACTGCGGCTATGCGAAGTCGAGTGAAATCTTGATTCATTCATTTGAACACGCCACAGTCGAAGCGCTGATGGAAGGGCAGCTATTCCGCGATTATAAAACGCAATTGCAAGAGCACTATCAGCGGGATCATCGCGATAAGATCGTATACACGATTCTGAATGAGTCGGGGCCGGACCACGATAAGGTCTTTCATTTGGCAGCACTTGTCGGGAAGAAAAGGCTAGGCGAAGGCTACGGCAAAAGCAAGAAAGAAGCGGAACAAATGGCGGCTCGTCACGCGCTGATCCGTTCCGGTGTATTGCATGACTGAGAAAAGGCGAATCTTGCCTTTTTTTCTCGTCCATAAGGGATGCCCGCATTTGTGCTCCTTTTGCAAGCAATCCGACATTTCAGGGAGTGCAGAAGGGGCTACCCCACTACAGATTCAAAATGTTACGCAACAAATTCCCGAGAATGCGTTCTACGATGAGATCGCCTTCTACGGCGGAAGCTTCACCATGCTCCCGAAGGGTTTGCAACAACAATACTATGATGCGGTTTCGCTTGCGCTTTCAGAAAAGCGAATCGGCTCGATTCGCGTCTCCACTCGACCCGACGGGATCGATCGAGCGATCGCCGAGGAATTATATCGAAACGGGGTTCGTACGGTCGAACTCGGTGTGCAATCGATGCAAGACAGCGTACTGCTAGCAAATCAGCGCGGTCATGACGCAAAATGTGTAACGGAAGCCGTCCGGCACCTTCGATCCGTTGGAATAGTAGTAGGACTTCAGATGATGACAGGTCTTTACGGCGATTCCGATGAACAAGCAGTAGACACCGCCCGTCAGCTGATCGAGCTCTCGCCGGACTTCGTGCGGATGTATCCCGTGCTGGTATTTCGAGATACGGAATTGGAACGACTCTATCGAGCCTGCGAGTATCAACCGCATACTCTTCGCCAAGCAATCGAATTAAATGTGACGATCTGGTTGCTCTTCCAAACTCGGGGGATCCCCGTCATTCGAATGGGTCTTCACGAAGATTCGTTCCATGGATCACTTGGACCGATCGCGGGGCCTCACCATCCGGCTTTCGGAGAGCTTGTGATCGATCGCGTATACTTCGAATGGTCGAAGCATGTGTTGCGTGATGCAAAAGGCGCGATTACCATCTCCGCTCCACCCAAAATGATCCAGCATATGGCCGGGCACAAGGGGTGGGTCAGAAAAGCGTTGATCGGACCGAAGATATCGCGCATGATCGTGCTTCAAAACAATCAGACTGATGATACGATTTCCGTCTTGAGCGACGGTGTACAGGCAGAGTATCAAGCCACACAAATTTACAGAACCGTTTTACAGAGGAGGGGTTACACTGAAACTTAAGCGAATAGAATTGTACGGTTTCAAATCCTTCGGACAGAAAACGGTACTGAGTTTCGATCATCCCGTCACCGTAATCGTCGGACCAAATGGTAGCGGAAAGAGCAATATTGCCGATGCGATCCGTTGGGTATTGGGAGAACAGAGTGCGAAATCGCTTCGCGGTGGAAAGATGGAGGATGTGATTTTCAGCGGAACGGACCAAAAAAAACCGCTGAATATGGCGCAAGTGTCGATCGTGCTCGACAACTCCGACAAAGAGCTCGACATCGCGTATGAAGAAGTGCAAGTGACGAGAAAGATGTTTCGATCGGGAGAAACGGAGTATTTGCTGAATAAATCCCCTTGCAGATTGAAAGATATTCGCACGCTCTTCATGGACACGGGAATCGGAAAAGAAGGGTATTCGATTATCGGGCAAGGCAAGATCGAGGAGATTGTGAGCGCAAGAGAACAGGACCGCCGAGTGCTTTTTGAAGAGGCGACCGGAATCTCCAAATTCCGCTATCAGATTGAAGAATCGACTCGCAAGCTATTAAAAACGGAAGAAAATCTCGTTCGAGTGGAAGATATACTGGAGTCTTTAAGAGATCAACTCTCGTTCCTGAAAACGGAGTCAGATAAGGCAAAGCGCGGGATGAAACTGACTACCGAACTGGAAATTCACACCATTGCATTCTATCAGCAAGAGTGGAGCACCGGTGAGAGAGCCCTTTTAGAACTAACAGAAAAAAAGCGCTCGCTGGAAGAAAAACTACAGGAAGAAAATCACATTTTTGAAAGACTGCAAGCCCAACTCGAACCCCTTCGAGTTGAAAGAGATAAAGTTTTAGAGGATTTACAAAGCTGCGAGCAGGCATTGCAAAAAGAGACGAGAAGAGCGGATGAAGCTTCGAACGAACATAGACTTTCCGAACAAAGATCGGAATTCTTGACACGAGATCTCGAGAGAACTTTGCAAGAGATTGAAAGTCTAGAGTCGGAATTAAAGAGACTGGTGAGTCAGCAGAGCGCGGCCGTGGCAGAAGACGATGCGCTCAAGGCAGCGCTTCAAGATGAAAGAACTCGAATCGACGCGATTACAGCAGATCTTGAAAAACTGGTAAAGGACACCGAGAGGCAAAGCGAAGAGCGAGAGCGGTTGGAAAGCACGAGAAGCAAACTCGAGAAACAGCTGCAACAAGCACAAATCCGACTCCACGCGCAAAACGATGCGGAATCCTATCGAATGCACCGCTTAGATCGACTCGAAAAATCGCTAGCAGAGGAACAGGATAGGATCCGTGCTCTGGAGTCGGAGATGGATCGCATACGAGATGAAGCTAAAGCATTTCAAGAAGGATTAGATAAAGCAGTAGCCGCGTACACCGATGGTCGAGAGAGGCATAAAGAGTATACCGCAAAGATAGAATCAATCGAAGCTAGCATACGGAATGAAAATGCGCAGACGGAAAAAGATAAAGCCAGGCTGAACGTATTGCAAGCGATGGAAAGAAATCACGAAGGATATCAAAGACCGGTGCAGCACCTTCTGCGAGCCGCCTCTCACAATCCGGAGCTAGAAAGGCGTCTGATCGGTCCTTTAGGATCATTGATCAAAGTAGAAGCAAGAGTACAGGTGGCGATCGAGATCGCCTTGGGAGCCGCGCTCCATCATATCGTGACACCAAAGGCTGAATACGCGAAATTTTTGATCGAGTGGCTGCGGAGAGAAAAAATCGGTCGCGCAACTTTTTTGCCTATCGACCAAATCCGAGCCTATCCGTATCGGGGAGACCGGCCGAAGGAATCTGAAGCGGTTGGAAGTGCGCTGGACTTTATACAATACGACCCTTCGATTCAAGCCATACTCGAGAGCTTATTAGGCAGAACTTTCATCATCGAAGACATGGAAGCAGGGATTCGTTTCAGAAAGAATCGAGCGTATGACAAGCTCCGCTTCGTAACACTCGAGGGTGAACTGCTACTTCCGGGGGGATCGATGGTGGGCGGTTTTATTCAAAAAGACCGCGCCGGAATCCTTTCAAGAGAGACGGAGCAAGAGCGATTGCAGGCGCATGTGGAACAGAGTCTCGCGAGAATCCGGTCGATGGAGGCGGAACACGAGTCTCTGCTCTCGAAGCAACGGGAGTTATCGACGTCGCTCGATGAAATTGCCAACACAAGAGAATCGCAGCGGTCTGCTTTACAGGAAAAGAAACAAAATCTTGCGACCCTAGGCGCTCAATTGGACGTATATATGGGTCAACGCGCGCAGACCGAGCAACAACTCGTGCAAGTTGCCGAGTCGAAAGAAGACGCCGACCTTGATCGTGCGCGAACCCTTCTCACGGATGAACTTGAAATGACTGAAAAGGCTCTTTCAAAAGTCGAGCGAGCGAATAAGGCGGACGAGTCCAACCGATGGAGATTACAGGCGGAGGTAACCGGTCTTCAATCGGTACACGATACCAAGATCCGTGATCGGCTCATTTTGGTGAATCGCATCAAAGATCTAGAAGAACAGACCGAAGAAAAAAGAGCACGCCTTGATTCGGACAGGCGACAAAGGGACGAGTCGAAAGAGCAAATCAAAGCGGAGACAAACAAGCAGAAGAATCTGATGCGTGAGAAGGTGGAAGCGGAGAGTGCAGCTCATGCGTTTAGCGCGAAACTCGAGTCGCTGCAGGTTCAATGGAAAGATGCGCAAACGGAGTGGGAAAATCTCGAACAGTCTTCTCGTTTAGCTGAACGCTCGATGCGCGAATCGGAAGTGGAGCTTTCGACTTGTGCAGTTCGACACGCGAGCGCTTTAGAAAAATCGGAGTCGTTTATCGAAACCGTCGCGCGGGAGCTCGATATGGAAAGAGACATAGCCCATCACGAGCTTCGCACAAGAACCCCAATTAAGACCTCCCGCAGCAAAGTGAAAGAACTGAAAGACGCGCTGCGTGAGATCGGTCCGTTTAGTTTCGAAACGATCGAGCGCTACGAAAGCGTTCAAGCGCGCGTCACTTTCCTCACCAGACAGTCGGAGGATCTTACGAAATCAAGTGCGGATTTGAAGACCGTGATCGAATCACTCGAAACCAAGATGCGTAGACAATTCCGCGCAGGAATCCGAGAGATCAATGATAAATTCTTAAAAATATTCCAAATTCTTTTCGATGGCGGGCAAGCGGAGATCGCACTCGTCGGCGAAGACGTGCTGGAAGCCGGTGTGCAGATCATCGCAAGGCCGCCGGGCAAGACGAGGCAGGCCCTGAGTTTGCTTTCGGGCGGGGAAAAATCCCTTACAGCGGTAGCGCTTTTATTTGCTATCTTCGAAACGCGCCCCTCCCCGTTTTGCGTATTGGACGAGATCGATGCGGCATTGGATGACGCAAATATCGCTCGCTACAAGCAGTATCTGGAGAGCTTCCGCGGCAGAATTCAATTTGTCATCATCTCGCATCGAAAGCAAACGATGGAGCTTGCGGATCTATTATACGGGGTGACCATGCAAGAGAACTCGACCAGCCAAATCGTTCCGCTTCTATTGACGGATAAGAAAGCGCAAAGCGCATAGGAGGAGAAACGTGTTTAAAAATTGGTTTCAAAAAGAGGAGCCGGAAAAAAAGAAACCCGAAGAAGGGAAGATCGAGACGGTGCTGGATGCGCCGAAGAAAAGCCTCTTCGGGAAACTGAAGGATTCGCTTGAAAAGACGCGCACGAAACTTACCGATCAGATCGACGAAGTGCTCAGAGGCTATGCGAAGATCGACGAGGAGCTGTTTGAAGATTTGGAAGACATCCTGATCACCTCAGATGTCGGCATGAACACGACGATGGAGGTCATGGATCGCCTTAGAGAATCGGTCCGAACGCAGGGGATCACAGACCCCACGCGGGTAAAGTCTCTACTTCGCGACCAATTGGTGGCACTGATCGAAGAGAATCAAAAGGAGACGGGCTTTACCGAAAAAAGACCCGCAATCGTATTGGTGATCGGAGTGAACGGCGTCGGAAAGACGACCAGCACGGGCAAGCTCGCTGCAAACTTTAAGGCGGACGGAAATACTGTCCTTTTAGCGGCTGCCGATACTTTCCGCGCGGCTGCGATCGATCAGCTGATCATCTGGGCGGACCGCGCGGGCGTCGAGATCGTGCATCAGCAGGAGGGTTCCGACCCCGCTTCCGTCGTATTCGATGCGATCCAAAAGGCGCGGGCGCAAGAAGCGGATATCCTGATTTGCGACACTGCGGGGCGCCTCCACAATAAGAGCAATTTGATGAAAGAACTCGAGAAAATCCATCGCGTGATCGAGCGCGAGTACCCGCAGGCGACTCTCGAGACATTGCTCGTATTGGATGCGACTACCGGTCAAAATGCGCTCTCACAGGCGAAAGAGTTTACCGAAGTGGCAAACCCCACTGGGATCATCCTCACGAAGCTCGACGGCACCGCGAAAGGCGGGGTGGTCTTCCCCTTGATGCTCGAATACCAGATCCCGGTGAAATATATTGGCCTCGGCGAAGGGTTGGAAGATCTGGAGCCGTTTGATGCGGTAGAATTTGTCGAGGCGATTTTCTCGTAATACTTGACAGGAAAACAGGAAATACGTATACTAAGGAGTGTCAAGGTGAAACCTTGACACTTTCTTTGGAGTGAAATATGGAAAAATTCATGGAAATGAGCTTGCTGCTCGATTTTTACGGCAGCTTGCTGAGCGAAAGACAGCGGTCGGTTGCGGAGTACTACTACGATCAGGATTACTCCTTAACGGAAGCCGGCGATTTGCTTGGGATTTCCAAGCAAGCCGTCGCGGACTCCCTCAAACGAGCCGATCACTCGCTGTTGCAATATGAAGAAAAGCTTGGGCTCAAGGCGCGCTTTCATCACAGAGAAGCGGAGATCGCAAAGATCGCATCGAAGCTGGACCATATAACCGGAGAAACAACCGACGAACAAACCCGAACAGCGCTTGAGAGTCTCACAAAAGAACTGCGAGCGTTGTTGTCGGATGAAGAAATTGCGGAAGGAGAGATGCTATGATCTTCGAAAGTCTGTCCGAAAAACTGCAAACGGCGATGAAAAACCTGCGCGGGAAAGGCAAACTCAACGAGCAGGATATCGACGTCGCAATGCGCGAAGTACGCTTGGCGCTCTTGGAAGCGGATGTAAACTTTCGAGTCGTCAAGGATTTTGTTAAGAAGGTAAAAGAACGGGCAAACGGCGTAGAAGTAATGGAAAGCCTGACACCCGGCCAGACCGTAGTAAAAATCGTAAACGAAGAACTAACCGCCTTGATGGGCGAAAAAGCCGAGAAGCTGGCGGTGGACGGCAAGAGGCCGGTCGTGATCATGCTTTGCGGATTGCAAGGAGCCGGTAAGACGACCCATGCGGCGAAGCTGGCGGCTCTCTTGAAGAAGCAAAGCCACGATCCGCTCTTGGTCGCTTGCGACGTGTATCGTCCGGCTGCGATTAAGCAACTCGAAGTGGTCGGCGAAAAGGCCGGCGTTCCGGTGTTTTCGATGGGGACGGATGTTTCTCCGGTAGAAATCGC
>CAZFWK010000045.1:0-1218 GCA_964522555.1 uncultured Peptoniphilaceae bacterium
TTGCCTCGCGATTTTCATTCGTCGTGAGATAGATAAACAAATCTTGTAGATTGGGCCTCACGATTTCTACATTCTCGATCACCGAGCTATCGGGTTCCCCCTTTACGATGATGCTCTTGAGTCCGCCAAAGCCGCTCTCACGAATGACGATTTTGTCTCGTCCGTATGCGTCTACCGCATCCATCGATCCGGATACTTGATAGAAGCCTCCCAGAAGCGATTCAGCGGACTCTTGTATTTTGATCTTGCCTTCATGGATAATGATGACTTCTTCGATCATCCCGGAAATCTCCTCGATGATATGCGTCGAAAGAAGGATCGTACTATTTCGTTCCACAAACTTTTCGATCAAATGCTTGTAGATGCTGTCGCGGTTGTTGGCATCGAGCCCTAATACCGGTTCGTCCAAAAAAAGATACTCGGCATTGGTGCTAAGCGCCATAATCAGCTTAAACAAAGATTGATAGCCTGTGGAGAGGCTTTTGATCTTCTTTTTTGTGGGCAGATTGTAAAACTTCGATAATCGATCGGCCTCCTCAGGGTCGAAATTGGGATAAAAATGCTTCGCATACCGAAAAGCTTCCTCTACTTTCATCGATTCCGGGTACAGATTCTGTACGGACATCATGTAGATCTTCCCGATCGCCCCATTGTTTTCCGACACCGATTCGCCATCGAGCTTTGCAACTCCATGGTCTGCAAAAATTCGATTGGTGAGAATGTTGAGCAGAGTCGATTTCCCCGCTCCATTTCTTCCCAATAGACCGTAAATTTTGCCCGCGGGAAGCGTCAGACTGATATTGTCCAATGCGGTGACGTCCCCGAATTTTTTCGTGAGATTTGTTACTTCAATTCCGCTCATTTCTCGTATCCTTTCTCGATCATTTCGACCAGCTCACCTCTTTCGATCTCCAGTCGATTGGCTTCCCGTATCATGGGGAGAATATAGCTTTCAGCAAAATCTTCCCGCCTTTTTTCTCTGAGTTTGAACACGGCTCCCTCTTTCACAAACATTCCGATCCCTCTTTTTTTGTACAGGATCTCTTCCGCTACCAAGAGGTTGATCCCTTTCAGTGCGGTCGCCGGATTGATCCGATAATTGGTCGAGATCTCCGTAGTGGACGGGATCTGCTCTTCCTCTTTGAATGCGCCGGAAAGGATCGCATCCTCGATGCCTTCTTGGATTTGTTGGAAGAGAGGCTTCGCTCCGCCTTCTTC
>CAZFWK010000045.1:1228-7560 GCA_964522555.1 uncultured Peptoniphilaceae bacterium
TGCGCACCTCCTCTTGTTCGGTTAGTTACTTGAGTGATTAACTAATTATATGGTATACCCTGCAAGCTCTCTTGTCAAGGGTTTTTGAAAAAACTTTTCTAGACAACGAATCGCTATATTCTAGCGTTTCATGCTGCGCTTTTCTCCCATAGCGCCCGTTTCTCCTCCATTCGTTCTTTTCAATCCTCCAAATATTTGGTATACTCAAATCAGCAAGTTGATAATGATTATCAATTACCACATACATTTTCCATTTCAAGAGCGGTGCACACTCATGGAAGGAACGGCAATAAAGGAGAACATATTGAAAACACTCATCTCACTCAAGCAGGGAGAAGGCTGCCGTATTAGCGGGATGGATTTACCTCCCTCGATTACCAAGCGACTTTTCGAGCTCGGACTTCATACCGGTGCGCAAGTCACCATGAAAAAAAATAATATTGGCCCATGCATTGTAGGAATCCATCACGCGACGATCGCGTTAGGCAGAAATCTCTGTTCGAATATCTATATCAAATCGGAAGAATCCAAAACCCCCATTCGGAATGCACAAGGGGATCTACGATGAAAAGAATCGCACTCACCGGAAATCCGAATATCGGGAAAACAACGCTCTTTAACGCCCTAACCGGTGCCAATCAAAAAGTAGGCAACTGGCCGGGCGTCACCGTTCATAAAAAAGAGGGGCAATTCACGCACAAAAACTTACCCTATACCGTGGTCGACTTGCCCGGAACCTATTCCATGGGCTCGTATTCGGAAGACGAACAGATCGCCACAAACTACGTATTGTCGGGCGATGCGGACCTGATCTTAAATGTCGTCGACGCGACGAATTTGGAACGTAACCTCTACCTTACGATGCAACTGCTCGAGATGCAGGTTCCGGTGGTGCTTGCGCTCAATATGATGGATGAGGCGAAAAAATACAGCATCCACATTCATGTCGACGAGCTATCCAAGCAGCTGGGCATCCCCGTGGTGCCCGTAGTCGCCTCCAAAAGAGAAGGGGTCGATGTTTTGATCGAGACGGTTGTCGCGGAGCTCGACGAAGCCGATCGAAAGAAGATCGAGTACCGAACCCCGCAGCCGCCTATATACGACGAAACAAAGGTTCCGGGGCTCCACGCGCTTACCGCGTTCTACGAGGAGCGAAAGGTTCACCCTGCGCTTTGGCACGCTTGCCAGACGATGGGGGGCGACCTCCGAATCGTAAAGGAGCAAGGCAACCTCCCCCCTGCAATCGACAAGATCTTGCAAGAACTCGAAGCCGATCCGACCCAACACGAACTATCTGTCATCGACTTACGCTATGTCAAAATTCACTCCATCCTCTCTGAGAGCATCACAGAGGTCACAAGCCTTCAAGAGAGCAACAGCGATCGGATCGACCGCATCGTCACACACCCGATTTGGGGGATTCCGATCTTTGCCGGCGTCATGTTTATGGTCTTTCAGCTCACCTTCGCCTTCGGGCAGGATATGCTGGGCGGGATCTTAGACGAATGGGTCTCCGGGTTCGCGGAATGGACGGGAGCGGCACTCTCCCAAACCCCGCTCCACCCACTCATCACGGGCTTCATCACGGATGGGTTGATCGCGGGGATCGGCACGGTGCTGACCTTCATCCCGCTGATCGTCGTGTTATATCTTCTGATCGGATTTTTGGAAGACATCGGCTATATGGCAAGGGCTGCCTATGTAATGGACGGCTTTATGCGGCGCATCGGGCTGCAAGGCAAAACCCTGATCTCGATGATCGTGGGCTTTGGTTGCAATGTACCGGGCGTGATGTCGACGAGAACGTTGGAAAACAAAAACGACCGCATGATCGCCATGATGATCAATCCGTTTATGTCGTGCGGCGCGAAGATCCCCGTGTATGCGATGTTGATCGGGGTATTCTTCCCCAAGCATTCGGGATTGATGACTTTCGCGCTCTATGCGCTGGGTTTTGTGATCGCGATCCTCGTGGCAAAGATCTTCTCGAAGACGCTTTTTGTCGGGCAAACCGCCGATTTCATCATGGAACTCCCCCCGTATCGCGCCCCGATCTTGCGAAATGTATTTCGCAATATGGCGGATAATGTGCTTTCGTTTATCAAGCGTGCGACCACGATCATTACGGCGGTCATTACGATCATCTATCTGCTATCGGTTCTACCCTACGGCGTGGAGCCCTATAGTGCACAGAGTTTCCTCGGGCAATTCGGAAACTTCATCGCGCCGGTGTTGGCTCCGATGGGCAATGGAAACTGGCAGGCCGCGGTGGGACTAGTAGCGGGGATGCCGGCAAAAGAAGGCGTAACCGCGACCCTTTCGATGATCTACGGCGCAGGCGCTGACACGACCATCCAACAAGCGCTCCACGCGGGCTTTACACCGCTATCCGCGCTGTCGTTTCTCGTCATGGTGCTTTTGTACACGCCTTGCGTGGCGGTCTTGAGTACGGTAAGAGCGGAGACACAAAGCGTGAAGTGGATGCTCTTCATGGCCTTCTACACTTTGGGTGTGGCGTATTTAGTCGCGACCCTCGTGTACCAAGTCGGGCGAATGCTCGGCTTCTCATAAAGGAGACTCACATGCTGGAAATCATATTACAGGCAATTTCCGATCACAAAACGCAAGATCTCGCGATGCTCAGCCAAAAAACCGGCCTTTCCGTGTCGGTTTTGGCCGAAGGCATGCGTCAGCTCATGCGGCTCGGATATTTGAAAGAGGAGTTACCTGCCTCCTGTTCGGCCGGTTGTGCAGGCTGCGTCAAGAGCTGCGGCACGCGCATGCCCAAGATGATTGCGCTAACGGAAAAAGGAAGACAAAAAATCCAAGTGTTGTAGGAAATGAATTCGGATTGCCGAAATCGAATCCGATTGACACATTGGGTTGACCTCGCATTCAAAGGGAGAAGCTCGATTTCTCCCTTTTTTTGATGTTTTTTTGCGGCTTCACGGCGTTTGTTTGAAGAAACCGAGAACTTTGTCATCAAATCGTTTATTTCCAGCCATAAGAGTGGTATAGTAAAGATACATAAAATAAAATTGGGGGGTACCCGATGAAACAGGTGGATGTCTCAAATCTGACCATGTTGTCGGATTTTTACGAATTTACGATGGGAAATGGTTATCTATCGACCGGCTACGACGATACGATCGCCTATTTCGATTTATACTTCCGCAATGTGCCGGATGGCGGCGGCTTTGCGATCGCAGCCGGTTTGGCGCAAGTCGTAGAATATATTAATGATCTGCATTTTTCCGAGAGCGATATCGAGTATTTGCGCGGAAAAGGAATATTTAGCGATTCATTTTTAGAATTGCTGAAAGAATTCGATTTCCAATGTGATGTCTGGGCAGTTCCGGAGGGCACAGTAGTGTTTCCAAACGAACCGCTGGTCATCGTTCGCGGGCCGGTCATCCAGGCGCAGCTGATCGAGACGATGCTCCTGCTTTTAGTGAATCACCAAAGCTTGATCGCGACGAAAGCCAATCGCATCGTGCGTGCAGCCGAAGGGCGCGCAGTGATGGAGTTCGGTGCCAGGCGCGCGCATGGCTCGAGCGCGGCTACTTTGGGCGCACGCGCAGCTTATATCGGAGGAGTCGTGGGTACATCCAACACGCTTACCGACAAGCAGTTCGGCGTTCCCGCTCTCGGCACAATGGCACACTCCTGGGTTCAGCTTTTCCCGACGGAGTACGACGCATTTCACGCGTACGCATCTACTTATCCCGACAGCTGTATCTTGTTGGTCGATACTTACGACACCCTTCGAAGCGGCATTCCCAACGCAATTAAAGTATTCGACGAAGTGGTGAAAAAGCAAGGTTTCCGTCCGAAAGGCGTGCGGCTCGATTCCGGAGACATTGCGTATCTTTCCAAAAAAGCGCGTAAAATGCTCGACGACGCAGGCTACCCCGATTGCTCGATTTCCGCTTCCAACTCGCTGGACGAGTTTACGATCAAAGAGATGTTGGCGGAAGGCGCTCAGGTCGACTCATTCGGCGTGGGCGAGCGCCTGATTACCGCGAAGAGCAATCCGGTATTCGGCGGCGTGTACAAACTCGTGGCGGTCGAGGAAAACGGTGAGTTCATCCCGAAGATTAAGATCTCCAGCAATGTCGAGAAAATCACCACGCCGGGCTTTAAAAACATCGTCCGCATCTACGATCCGGTTACCGGCAAGGCGAAGGCGGATGTGATTACTACTTTCGAGGAGGAAATTCCCGAAAACGAACCACTCGAGATTTTCCACCCTACCTATACATGGAAACGAAAAACGTTCCACGAATTTAAGCTAAGAAAGCTTCTTGTCCCGATCTTTGAAAAAGGAAAGCAGGTGTACGAAGTTCCGACGATCGAAGAGACAAGAAAGTACTGCCAAGAAGAGGTGGACAGCCTTTGGGAAGAAGTACAGCGTTTCGACAATCCGCACGAATACATTGTCGACTTGTCAATCTCTCTGTGGCGCATTAAGGATCAATTATTACAGCAAAAAGAACACTAATCGCGTAATGAAAGCGAGGGATTTATGAAATTTTTGGTAAACTACGAAAGCCCTATCGGGAAGATCGCGGTAGCGGACAACGGAAATGCCATCACGGATATTTTTTTCGGTAGATTGCATACGCTCCAAACCCGTTTTAAGTTAAAGGAGACGCCGCTAAATTTGCAGGCGGTCGAACAACTGAAGGAATATTTCGAGGGCAAAAGGAAAGTATTCACCGTGCCGCTACTCTTGAAGGGTACGCCCTTCCAAGTGAGCGTTTGGGAGGCCCTTCAGCAGATTCCATTCGGGGAGACGAGGTCGTATCGCGATATCGCGGAAGAGATCGGAAACCCGAACTCTTATCGTGCAGTGGGTCTCGCCAACAACAAAAACCCGATTTCCATCATCATTCCGTGTCACCGTGTGATCGGTGCGAATGGCGATATGGTCGGGTACGGCGGCGGTCTCAATAAGAAAAAAGGATTACTGGATCTGGAAGTAAAATATAAAGACTAATACAACTAATTAAAAAAGAGCTTTTCGCAAATATTGCGAGAAGCTCTTTTTCTTAGCGACCGAAACCGAAGGGTTTCCCGACCGGAAGTACAATTTTTCCGACCGTTTTGTTGATGAGAATCGCACCTGCACCGTAGAAGCCCATGATGGAAATCGCGAACTCCGACCATCCGGCGAGATACTTTGCCCAATCGCCTGCCCAACCGAGCGTGCTCAAGAACAGCCCGATGAAGAGGAAGTCGATCAGGACCATAATAATAAAGACGACTTTATTGGTTTGGGTCGATGCTACCGTTCCGAACATCGTAAAGATGAAATAGCCCATGTACGCGTAGCCCAGCTGGTTCATGTCCACTGCCGCTTGCAGTTCGGGGCCGAGCGCTCCCAGGCTGATCGCCCATCCCATTGCGATTGCGCTCCAAAACAGTCCGTACGCAGCGAACACGACGCTGCCGAATGCGTTCGCCTTTTTGAAGTCGAAATACGATGCGATGAGTTGGCCGATGGATCCGAGCATGATCGCCCAAGGCATGAGATAAGAAGTGCCTTCCGTCCAGCCTAATTTTTGCGTCGATGCCACAAAGGTCACCATGGCGAGCCCGAAGAGACCCAACGGTGTCGGATCCGATACCTCTTCCAAATGGCGCACATTGTAAACAGTTTGATCAGGTTGGCTCATTGCAAACCTCCTTATAAAATTAGTCTTTCTTATCATACTACATGATTAGGATTTCTTCCACTATCATTTAAACTATCTCTAGTGAAGTTTGTGTTATGTGTTTGACTAAAATATGGTCATCCGCATGGGTTACGAACAAAGGCTCTTTGCACCCACGAAACCAACACTGTTCTTACCCCAAGCCCAACCAAAAAGCACCCCTCGCGGAGTGCTTTCTTCGTTTTATCTTCTTTGTTTGCTTTTGACGCGCTTTAGCCGGAAAAAGTCTTCTCTTTCTTTCTCGGCCAGCACATCCTCCGTAAACTTGATCAGCGCTTGATATTGCGGGATCTGGATTTTTTCTAATGCATTGGCCCTTTTTTGCGTCTTCTTGATCTCGAGTGCCAGTTTGTACACGGAGTTCTCGATCTCTGCCAGGCGGTAGATCAGCTTTCTGATCTCCGTCATCTCGATGACGGCGCGGTCGTACGCGGCATTGGTCCGAAACATCCCGTATTCGGGCTCATGGATCGCTTCCTCTGCGATTACGATCGGCGTCTCGACGCCCATCGTGCTCTTATAGGTGATGTCGTACTGACTCTCTCGAAGAGACGAGATCGAAATCTGCTCCAAGTTCTCAGTTCCCATGGTAACCGCTGCTGTCTCCAATGATAG
>CAZFWK010000045.1:7593-11235 GCA_964522555.1 uncultured Peptoniphilaceae bacterium
CGATTTGCGCTTGGAGCGCCTTGGACTCGTCCACCAAGCTCATCATCTCTTTGATCAGAACGGTACGCTTTTTGTCGAGAAGCTCGTATCCTTTTTGCGCGAAACGAAGCATCCCCTTCATTTTGATGAGATTCCCCTTCGTCGGGGTCATCTTATAGACAGCCACGGCCTACACCTTCTTTAGGTATTTCTCTTTAAGCTCCGGCTTCAGTCGGTCGAGTCCTTCTTCCGGCAAGAGCGAGACGATGTCCCAGCCCAAGTCCAGTGTTTCGAAGATGGAGCGATTGTCGAAGAAATCCTGATTCACGAATCGCGATTCGAACGCTTCGCCAAACTCCAGGAACTTTTTGTCCCGATCGGGAAGGTCGTCCTCACCGATGATCTGCGCGAGTGCGCGAATGTCCTGCACGCGCGAGTACGCCGAGAACAATTGGTCCGCGATCGAAGGGTGGTCTTCTCTCGTATAGCCTTCTCCGATCCCGTCCTTCATGAGTCTCGAAAGACTCGGCAGGACATTGATCGGCGGTGCGATTTCTTTTGCGTGGAGGTCTCTCGAAAGTACGACCTGCCCCTCTGTGATATAACCCGTGAGGTCGGGGATGGGGTGTGTGATGTCGTCGTTGGGCATCGTGAGGATCGGGATGAGGGTGATCGAACCGTCTCTTCCTTTGATCATTCCGGCGCGCTCGTAGATCGCAGCCAAGTCCGAATACAAGTAACCCGGGTATCCTTTTCGGCTCGGTACTTCTTCCCGCAAGGAAGACACTTCGCGAAGCGCCTCTCCGTAGCTTGTGATGTCGGTCATGATGACCAAGACGTGCTGATTTTGTTCAAACGCCAAGTATTCGGCAGCGGTCAGCGCGCACTTCGGCGTGATGATTCGCTCCATGATCGGGTCGTCCGCATAGTTTACATACATGACGACGTGATCCTTTACGCCCGCTTTCTTGAACTCTTGCTCGAAATAGAACGCTTCGTCGTGCTTTACGCCGATGGCGGCGAATACGATCGAAAACGCATTGTTTCCGGAAGCATCCTGGATCTTCGCTTGTCGAACGATTTGGGCCGCCAGTTGATTGTGCGGAAGCCCCGAACCGGTAAAGATCGGGAGCTTTTGACCACGGATCAATGTCGTTAGCCCGTCGATGCTTGAAATTCCCGTTTGGATAAAGTTTCTCGGGTATTCGCGCGACACCGGGTTGATCGGCCTTCCGTTTACATTGTAGAATTCATCCGAGAATACGGGGCCTCTTTTGTCGACCGGCTCCCCGATGCCGTTAAAGGTACGCCCGAGGATCCCCTTCGAGAGGGGAATTTCAAACATATGCCCTTCGAAACGGACTTTGGTGTTTTGTACGCTCATGCCAATCGTTTCGCCGAATACCTGTACGACGACGTCGTCGTTGTCGATCTTGATGACCCGGCCGACCATCGGTTTTTTGCCGTCTACGGTAACCGCAACGACTTCTCCGTAGCTCGCGTTGTCTACGCCCTTCAGCTCAAGCAGTGAGCTCTGCACTTTTTGCAGTTCTAAGAATTCTTTATTCATTCGGATTCACCTGCTTTGTGTAGTTTTTAGCGAGCTCCGAATAGAAGTTTTCGATTCGCTGATGGAAGATCCCCAAACCCCGGAGGTCGTCATTGGGAATCGTGTATTTCATCCCGATGATATCCCCGTATAAGTCTTGGTCCCGCACAAGGGAAATCGGCGCACCCAAGTGGATCGCTTCTTTTCCCTTTTCGAAGAGATCGTCGATGACTTTCAGCATGGCGACCTGTTTTTCGATCGGCACATAGGTATCTTCTTTGTGGAATGCATTTTGTTGGAGGAAACCGACCTTAATGACGCGCGCGATCTCGAGCACCAATCGCTCTTCGTCGGGGAGTACGTCTTCTCCGACCAGCATGACGATTTCTTGTAATTTGCTTTCTTCAAAGAGCAGCTTCAGGATTTTATTTCGCAGCGCCCCGACGTCCTCGCCCAGTTTTTCTTCATAGTAGATCTTGAGCATTTCCTGATAACCGGTGTAGGAGTTCAACCAGTTGATCGCCGGATAGTGCCGAGAATACGCGAGGTCTTTATCGAGCGCCAAGAAGACATTGACAAAACGCTTTGTATTTTCCGTTACGGGCTCAGAGAAGTCTCCTCCCGCCGGAGATACGGCGCCGATGATCGTAACGGAGCCTTCGTCGCCGGCTAATGTGCGCACAAATCCCGCTCGCTCATAAAACTGCGCCAGCCTCGAGGGCAAGTACGCAGGGTACCCTTCCTCTGCGGGCATCTCTTCCAAGCGACCCGAGATCTCCCGGAGCGCCTCCGCCCATCTCGAGGTGGAGTCCGCCATGACCGCCACGTGATACCCCATGTCGCGGTAGTATTCCGCCATGGTGATCCCCGTGTAAATGCTCGCCTCTCTCGCCGCAACGGGCATATTGGAGGTGTTCGCGATCAGCACGGTTCGCTCCATAAGCGGTCTTCCGCTGTTGGGGTCGATGAGCTTCGGAAACTCTTGGAGTACGTCCGTCATCTCATTTCCACGCTCTCCGCAACCGATATAGACGATGATATCCGCGTCGGAGTACTTGGCGAGCTGATGCTGCGTCATGGTCTTTCCGGTACCGAAACCGCCCGGGATCGCGACCGTTCCGCCTTTCGCGATCGGGAAGAAGATGTCCAGCACGCGCTGCCCGGTCGTAAGCAATTTATCGATCGGGATGCGCTCCTTCGAGGGGCGGGTCATCCGGACCGGCCATTCTTGCACGAGCTTAATCTCATGCATTTTGCCGTTTTCGTCCTTCACTTTCATGATGACGTCATCGATCGTGTACTGCCCGTCGGGTGCGATTTCTTCTACCGTTCCCTCGATTCCGGGCGGGATCATGATCTTATGCATGATGATATGCGATTCGGGTGCTTGCGCCACGATCATCCCTTGCGTGACGGCGTCGCCCTTTTTCACAAGCATCGTCGTGTCCCAAAGGGCGTCTGTCGCAAGCGAGATCATCCCGATTCCTTCCGGAATGAAGTCGCCGTGGTCGGTGCGGATGCGGTTGAGCGGGCGTTGGATCCCGTCAAACATATTTCCGATCATCCCCGGTCCGAGTCGTAAGGACAGAGGCTTATGCGTATGTTCGATGGACTCGCCGCGCTTTAGGCCTTCCGTCTCTTCGTAAACCTGTACGGTTCCCAAGCTCTCTTCTACGGAGATGACTTCTCCGATCAGCTTTTTCTCCCCGACCAGCACCATTTCGCGGACGGTAAAGTCCGCCATATTTTCACCCAGGATAACCGGGCCGTTGATCATCCGAATGGTGCCTTTATCGACCGTCATCGACATCACCATTCCCTTCTTCGAGTTCGTTATACAATACGCGCGTAATCTCGTAGCGATTTCGGTCGATCCGATTCGCGATCGTTTCTTCGATCGCATAGGTTCTCTTCATATTTTGAATGATGAAGCCCCCGATCTTTCCTTCCGGAAGATCTTCATAATGGATCTTTCGGTTCGAATTCTTTAAGAGATCCTGCACTTTCTTAAGATCTTCCGGCCGCAATTGAAGGATCATTTCCTCTTCCGGCGCGTTTTGTAAAAAGCTTTCGATCTTTTGCGTGAATCGCTCGAGGTAAGCCGGCGTCTTGAC
>CAZFWK010000046.1:0-11157 GCA_964522555.1 uncultured Peptoniphilaceae bacterium
GGTCGAGAGGACGAAGTATCAGCTGGCGACGTACGCGAGGAATACGAGCGTATTCTACGGAGGCGTTGGACTCCCCTGATGGAGTCACGATTTATGCAAATCCATTCAGTTCATTTGACTTTGTCAATAGACTGAACCTACTCCGCATCGGAGTAAGCTCGGGCATTCTCGGCTGCCATCATCCTACCCTCTTTCAAGAGCATCTCCACCATTTCACGCTCGACGCGATTTTTCTCCTCCTCCAGTCGCAAAAACGCTTCGATCGTTCGCGCGCGTTGCATCGCGGTCTCTAAGCTCGATTTACTCTGTAAGCAGTCGAGCTTGGTGCCGCCGATCAGCTCGATCGAATAGTCTCGCACTTTCGCGATCGCGTTGAGTCGGATATACGCGTGCGCTCCGTCGTTTTTAATATTCGGCACGCGGGTACGCACCGGTAAGAAAACGCGATCCGAGCCATAAGCCAAGGGAATCCCCTTGCGAATCCCGAGAATCTCGCGCGCTCTTTTCAAGTAGAGCTGCTCGTCCAATGCGACATCCCGGAAGAATTTTCTCATTTGTGTTTTCAGGGTATGGTGGCAAACGACGATCTCCAAATGAAGACCGTACAGTTCGCACACATTTCCCACCCACTGTTCGTAGCGCGGCAGTACCGCTAAACAAAGTTTACTGTCCATATCGCTTCCTCCTAAAAGCATTATAATCGAACATATGTTCCGTTGTCAAGAATCCGACGATCCCACAGAAAAAAAGCCCCCATTTTGAGGAGCTTAACAGCATCGACAAAGTCCGTTCAGTCGAGTCCGGTGTCCCCTTTCGGCACGCTCACGGACCGCTCGGCCAGGATATGGCCTCAAGGGGACACCGGCCTCTCCTTCACTCTGTCTCGAAATATAACTTTATCAACAGATTGAAGCCCCCCTTTCGGGGAGCTTCTCTCAGCAGATCTTTTCGATCGCCTGGCTGAGCTCGTGAATGCTCGTTGCGAGCTCTGCCAGTTTGTTCTCGACGCGCACCAGTAAGAATGCGGTCACAGCCATCGGGAACCCGACGTTCCCAATCATCATCAGAAATTCTTCCATGAACGCCACCGCTTACGCGAAGGTGAACGTCTGCGTATCGGTAGAAACGAGATTCGCTTTTACGACACTTGCAAGATCACCGTAGGCGGT
The DNA here is from genome assembly GCA_964522555.1 of uncultured Peptoniphilaceae bacterium. GTDB lineage: Bacteria > Bacillota > Clostridia > Tissierellales > Peptoniphilaceae > JAAYQA01. Next base: position 1,170 of record CAZFWK010000046.1, read on the forward strand.
TTGGAATACATTCGCAGCCAGAATTGCGGCCATTTGCGTCTGAATTTCGGTTTCCGTGAGATCTGCACGGGGTTCGTCTACACGAAGCGTGTACTGACGGTTCGCAGAATCCAGAAAAACCATTTCGAGTTGTTTCGCCATTGTTTACTCCTTTCTTTATTCGTTGATGAGGGTGACTTCCGCCAATCGCTGTACGGTCAAAAGCGGCAAAGTCTGCATACCGGAGATCGCACTCCCTACCGCGTACAGAGCGTCGCTCGTGGCGTCCTTCTTGACGCGATTGTAGGTCTTGCTTTTGATAATCTGTTTGTCGCCTTCTACACCGCCATCCAGATTGATCTTGAGTCTTACATTGTTCGTCTCTTCTCGGATCATTTTCTCACCTCCTTACACTACCCTATCGGTTTCGCTTCGAAAATTGACCAATGCGCTTTGTAACTTTTTCAGTCCTCGGCATTTCGCATTGTAAGCCGTGCGATACGCGATATTTTGGGACTCGGCCAACTCACCGATCGACAGGCGCAAGAAGTAAAAGCCGTATACGCACTTTCTCTCCCTTTCGGTCAGCGTTTGAAGTGCCCGATGCACTGCTCTGGCGAGTTCATTTCGGCTTACGATCTCTTCCGTATCCGCATCGGACGCAAGCGTATCGCCCAAGGTGAGCCCGTCTCCGATCGGTTCATCCAAATAAACCACGACTCGCTTATTGTTTTCGTTCATATAATGATACTTGAGTTTTGTGTGCAAATACGCCAAAAACGGGACTCCCTTAGCGGGATCGTAGTCCGCGATCGACCGAAGGATGAGCTCGACTCCGTCTTGATAGAGATCGTCTACTTCTTCTTTCACCCAAACGTATTTGTAGATTGCTGCATAGATCGATTTTTCCGTTCGTTCCAGTATTTTCAGGATCGCTGCATCGTCATTTTCCTTTGCTTTTCTCCATAATTCTTCCATTGTGAGTCCGTTCCGACCAGTCTCTTGTATTCCCGGGTGCAAATAGCGTACAATAGCAAGAGATTTTTCACGAATCGGGAATCGGTTCTGTTCTACTCATTTAACCGAAAGAATCGCCCTAATTCTTTCAATAGTCATAAGAAACAACTCAATTCCTTTCGACATTTTTTAAGAATGGCTATTTAACCTAACTTTCAATACATTGGTAACTTTCAGTTTATTTCAAAACCCATTGCACAAACACCGATAGTTGTGATATGATTTCAGAAACAAGGGGTGATAACAATGGGACTCAGTAGAGCCGCAGAAAATTATCTGGTAACCATTTATGCGATACAGAAGGAAAAGCCCTCAGTACGTTCGATCGACGTCGTAAAAGCGTTGCAGTACTCGAGGCCGACCATTTCCATCGCGATGCGCAAATTGCGCGAGCACGAAGTAATTGAGATGGATGAACACGGCATCATTACGATGACCGCGCATGGCAAAAAGATCGCACAAAAGATTTACAAAAAAAGAAGCGCGATCCAAGACCTTCTGATCCGCTTAGGTGTAGATGCGACGACAGCAGAAAAAGACGCCGCCAAGGTCGAATTCGACCTCAGCGACGAAAGCTTCCAAGCACTTACCAAGATTCAATAATGTAAGAAAAGAGACCCTCGATTATTCGGGAGTCTCTTTTTGTTGATCATGTTATTTTCAAGATGGAGTGAAGGAGAGCTCGGTGTACCCCTTGAGGCCATATCTTGGCCGAGCGGTCCGTGAGCGTGCCGAAAGGGGTATACCGGGCTCGACTGAACGGACTTTGTCAACTTTATTAGACCTTCGATTATTCGGGGGTCTCTTTTTGTTTAAAATACTCTGGTTGCTTTGATGGCGCGGTGCCATTCTTTGATTCGGGCGGCCCTTTCGGCCACGTTGATTTCCGGTGTGAAGATTCAGGGTGATTGTGTGTGCCGGGCTATCTGCGTTTCCTCCCAAAGCCCGGTCGCGAAACCCGCCATCATGGCGACACCTTTCGCCGTAGCCTCAACATCGGAAACGCGAGTGACATCGATACCCAAAATGTCGGCTTGGATTTGCATGAGTAAGTCGTTTTGCGAGGCCCCGCCATCCACTTTCAGGGACTTCAGCTCGATTTCGCTGCAATTTTCCATCGCCACGAGCACGTCTGCCGTTTGATACGAGATCGCATCGAGGGTAGCGCGAGCGAAGTGCGCTGCGGTGGTTCCTCGCGTGAGTCCGAACGCGCTGCCTCTCGTGCGGTCGTCCCAATAGGGAGCGCCGAGTCCCACAAAGGCAGGCACGAAAACGAGTCCGCCGGCATCGGGTACCGTGCGTGCGAGCGTTTCGCTCTCTTTCGCCTCTTCGATGATCCCCAAGCCGTCTCGAATCCATTGGACCGCGCTTCCCGCGACGAATACGCTGCCTTCCAGGGCATATCGCGTCTCATCCCCCATCTGCCACGCAACGGTCGTTAAGAGCCCTTTGCTCGAAAACACCGGGGTCTCCCCCGTTTGCATCAGGAGAAAGCAACCCGTGCCATACGTGTTCTTGGCGTCGCCCGGCGCGGTGCAGCGTTGCCCGAAGAGCGCCGCTTGTTGATCCCCTAAAACCCCTCGGATCGGGATCTCCAAATCGAAGAAGACGGACTTCGCCGTATTCCCGAAATGGCCGTCGGAAGGTCTGATCTCCGGCAGCAGGTCCTTCGGAACGGTGAAGAGTTCTGTAAGTTCCGGGTCCCACGCTCCGGAATGCAGAGAGTAGAGTTGGGTTCGAGATGCATTGCTCGGGTCCGTCGCGTGCACTGCGCCGCCGGTCAGCTTCCAGATTAGCCAGGAGTCGACGGTGCCGCATAGAAGCTCTCCTTGCTTGGCGCGCACTCTCCCGTCTTTCGTATGGTCGAGCATCCAGGCGAATTTGGTCGCGGAAAAATACGGGTCGATAAAAAGACCCGTCCTTTCGTGGATTAAATTCTCCACGCCCAGATTTTTCAAACGGTCGCAGTACGGTGCGGTCTGCCTTGATTGCCAGACGATCGCAGGGCATATGGGCAAACCCGTCTTTTGATCCCAAAGTACGGCGGTCTCCCTCTGATTCGTGATGCCGATCGCAGCGATGCTCTTCGGGTCGACTTCGCTCTTGGCTAGAAGTTCCGATACCGCATGCAGCACGGAAAACCAGATCTCATTTGCATCTTGCTCCACCCATCCGGGCTTTTGATACGATTGCTGCAGTTCTTTTTTCGCTACTGCGAGCGTCTCCCCGTTTTCGGAGAATAAAATCGCGCGGGTCGAGGTCGTGCCTTGGTCGATCGTCAAGATATTTCGCATATTCTCTCCATTTCTGATCGTTCTGTCCTACACGATCCGATTCGTAGTTTCCGTATCGAAATAATGCAATGCCGAGGTGTCGAAATGGAATTTATGGATTTCGCCGAATTGGTATTCGTAGTGTCCCGGTTGCGAGATGACGAGTTGCGTGCCGTCCGCCAATTTCGTGTAAAGCAGCTTTTCTTTTCCGAGCATCTCGAGCACTTCGATCGTCGTTTCGAAGGTGCTTTCGGGGGCTTCGCCCGCAACAAATCGCTCGCTTCGAATCCCCAGTGTGACGGGTCTTCCTTCATACGGAGCGAGAGCTGCGCGATCCGATTCTTCGGGCAATACTTGGATCAGCCCAGAATTCGTCACGAACCGACCATTTTGCATCGTACCTTCCAGAATATTCATCGTGGGTGAGCCGATAAAGCCCGCTACAAAGAGGTTCTCGGGGTAATTGTAAAATTCTTCGGGTTTCCCGACTTGTTGGATCTTGCCTTTGTCGAGTAGCACGATCTTCGTAGCCATGGTCATCGCCTCTGTTTGGTCGTGCGTAACATAGATCGAGGTGGTCCCCAGGCTTTGGTGCAAGCGCACGAGCTCCACGCGCATATGCTCGCGAAGCTTCGCATCCAGGTTCGAAAGCGGCTCGTCCATAAGAAAAACGCCGGGTTTTCGAACCATCGCGCGTCCGAGCGCGACGCGTTGCCTCTGCCCACCCGAGATGTCGGACGGTTTATTGTACAGATTGTCCGCAATTTGTAAGATTTCTGCCGCTTCCAAGACCCGTTCGTGGATAATCTTCTTGGATTCTTTTCGCATTTTAAGTGAAAAGGCCATATTCTCGTACACCGTCATGTGAGGGTACAGCGCATACGATTGAAACACCATGGCGATGTCACGATCCTTCGGCTCAACTTTGTTCATGAGTTTCCCGCCGAAAAGCAGCTCCCCTTCGGTAATCGAGTTGAGCCCTGCGATCATGCGCAAGAGCGTACTCTTTCCGCAGCCTGAGGGTCCTAAGATGACACAGAAATCCTGTGAGTCGATTTCCAAATCGATGTGGCGAATCGTAAACTCTTCTCGCCCTTCATATTTTTTTCCAATATTTTTTAATTCTACGCGCATAATTTGCTCCTATCCTTTGACCGAACCTGCCGCTAGCCCGGATACGAGCTGCTTTTGCAAGGAGATAAATAGTATGACGATGGGAATGGCGGTCAGAAGCCCGCCTGCGGCAAATGCCGGCTGATTCATCGTCCTCAGGTCGTTGATGAGTGTGAAAAGTCCCGCAGCCAATGTATAGCTTTCGGGGTTGGTGAGCAGGATTCTGGGCATCATGTAGTCGAGAAACGGATTGATGAACGACCATAATCCGATGATCGCAAGCATGGGCCTTGCTATCGGCATGATGATAAGCCGATACACTTGCATATGCCCGCATCCATCGATTCGAGCCGCTTCGTCCAATTCCACGGAGATCGAGTCGATATAGCCTTTGAGTATAAAGGTATTGCTCGCGATGGCACCGGCGGAGTAGATCAGAATCAATAGCACTTGCCTCGTAAACCATGGAGCGATATTGGCCACGATCGAGTGGATCGTAAAGTACGCCGTGATCCCGGCAAATGCGGGTATGGTTTGAATCAGCATGATCGCCATAAGAGATGATTTTCTGCCTTTAAAGCGAAATCTCGAGTACGCATAGCTCGTGAATGAAACGAACAATAGCGTGAGAAGTGCGGTACCTACCGCGATAAACACGGTATTGATCACCCACCGCAGAAACAAGGTTTCTGTAAATAGATATTCAAAGTGCTTGACGGAAAAGGCAAATTCGTTGCCCATGATGATATTGCGACCTTGATTCCCATTGAATGCGTTGATCACCATTTGTGCGAGCGGCCATACGATGATGATGGCCCAACTGATCAGTAATAGATAGCTGATCCCCAAGAGCACTTTTCCCATAGTCGACAGCGGTTTTCGGTCGGAAAGATAAAGGCTTTGCGCTTTTTTCTGTTTTGTCATGGTCTTTCCTCCTTAAACGCTTTCGAGTTTCGATACCCTAAAAAGGTGAAAAACATGAGCCCCATCGAAACGATCAGGGTGATCGCGGCACCGATCGCTTGTTGCTGGTTTTCGATGGTCAGCTTATAGATATAAGAGATCAATAGGTCAGATGAGCCCGCTAAGTTTCCGTATACAATCGGATTAAAAGGCCCTCCTTGGTTAAACAAATAGATGATCGAGAAATTATTGAAGTTGAAGGTGTACTGCCCGATCAGGAGCGGTGCCGTTTGGAACAATACGAGCGGGATGGTAATCCGTGCCGTTTGTTGCCAGGGCGTCGCACCGTCTATCTCCGCAGCTTCGTATAGGTCGCTCGGTATGCCTTGCAATACCCCCGTAGTGAGCAAGAAGATATAAGAGGACCCCAGCCACCCTTGCAGCAAGATAAGCGCCGTTCGCGTAAGAATTGTGTCGGTCTTCACATGTAAGGAAGTCCCAAAGATTCCGTTCACGAGCTCTGTCAGAATTCCTTGCGGAGAAAGCATGATACTGAAAAACATGATCGTGATAAAGGCAGGCACAGCCCAAGGAAGGATATAAATCACACGAAAAATCGTCTTTCCTTTGATCCGTTCGTTATTCGACAACAGCGCCAATACAAAACCGATAAAGATTGCGAGAGAGGTCGCAAGCACCGTCCAAAGTACGGTCCATCCAAGGATGCGCCAGAACGCTTGCCCCGCGATCCCCGTTCCGGTCGCGATGATTTTGTAATTTTCCAGGCCGATCCACTGAAATTTCGACTGGTGTTGCGGATCCATATTCGTAAACGATAAAAAGATCATCGTAAAGGTTGGCAATAGCACAAAAAACATAATGACGAAAAGTGCGGGCAGACTGACCAGATACGGGAAGCCTTCCGTGCGAATCGAACGAGACGTCTCGAACCAATTTTGCCTGCGGATCCCGAGAATCGCTTTTTTCTCGACATCGTATACATCTCGAAATGACAAAAACAGAATCGCGGATGCGATCAGCAAGAGCAGAATTGCCAAAATGCCCTCGATCATGAAAAAAAGTGAGCGATGCACGCGAAGTCCGCCCTCGGCAAGGGTGATCAGCCCGGCTACGCCCTGCCCCTGGTAATTCCCGTAGCCCAGCGCATATGGAATTGCAATGCCATACACAAATGCGCTTCCCAAAAGAAAAAGCAGCGCCTTGACATATTGTCGATTAAACAATTGGCCCAGCCCCGGGAGTAGTGCCGTAGCCCATGCAAAAATCGGCTTTGTCTTTTCGATTTCTTCCGGAATGCTTCTTCTGAGGTCCGAGATATCGGAGTTTACTACGATGACTTTTTCCTTCACCTCTTGACTTTGCCGATGCCTAAGCGAGTCTAAGCGGTCATATAAAGATGATACCGGTCCTTCTAATCGGTGCGCGTGTACCTCATCTTCATACGCTTTTTTCTCCTTCGCGATCTCAAGATCTACTGCTTTTTTCGAAAGCTCGCCTTCTTTTTTCTTTGTGCGCATTTCTTGATATCTCGCTTTTGCGATCTTCTTACGGTCCACTGCAAATACACTGTGGTCTCTTAAGAACGCCTTCGCTTCGTCCGGATCGATATCCTGCGTCTGTAATTGAATCTCGTCGATTTCCTCTTGTATCGCCATCCATTCCGACAAAATTTCGGGGATTCGTTCAACCTTTACGAGCGCAGATCGATACGCGAGTTCCGCTTCATAGTCGAGTTCGGTATAGGGTGCGTAAAAATCGATGTCCAGTGTCGCACCGAGGTAATCCTTTTCCAACTTTTGAAGTTTATTGCTATAGTGATCGTTCGGCTCGAAAGATGCGAGCTTTCTTTTTTTATCATGCAGATAGTTTTTTTCCGCTGCGTGAAACGCAGCCAATGCACGCAAATAAGGATGATGCCCTTTTTGCTTCTTCAGCTCATCCAATTTGCTTTGGATTACCCGCTTTTCGTCCGGCTCCGCATCTTGCAGTGCATGCGAAAGTGTAATGAGTTCGCGAGTATAATCGTTTTTTCTTATATGCTGATTTCCGATGCGATCGATCAGCCATAATTCCTGTGTCATGTTTTTGCCTCCGATGCAGGCGATTTTTCTCTCCTGTTTAGAAAATAGAGGAGGAGTAGATAGAGCAGTACGCTCGTATAATAAAAGGGCGACCGGAATGCACATTCCAAGAGTCGAAGCGCCATTCCCATCAACAGTAGGAGTGAATAGATCCCCCTCCCGACTCGATTCGGTTCTCTCTTCGATAAAAAGATCGCCACACAGACGAGCATGGGGACCAAAATATGAAGTGCGTAGCGCATCATATGGATGCTGATATACATTTCCATGGAGTCGACAAGTCCCGCTTGCAGTGCTGTTTGATAGAGACCCAAATCTTTTGCGAGTAAAAGCGCTTCTATTGAATAGAGGAATAGCAGGATCGCTCCCGTCAAGATCATCCGCATTTGTTTACGGCTCTTTTTCATTTCATCTCCGGATTGTTGGCCGAATACAGCCTAATAAAGGCTGCACACAACACGGTCGTGTTGTGTGCATGGTGGATCTCAACTACTTAATATTGGCCATCATCGAATCGAAAGAAGCTTTCAATTGCGAGTATGCGTCTTCGACTGTTGCAGGCTTTTGTGCGTTCCAAGAAAGTACCGCATTCTTCCAAGTATCCCATACCGGGCCCCATTCGCTGAATAGCGGGCGCGCAGGCGCATCTTGGTAAGAAGCAATGACCGCTTCAATTACCTTTTTGTCAGTTTCAGACAAGTCAGAAGATGTATACACTTCCGGCTTCACATTTTCGAGAATCTTACCGGTTGCTTTGAATAAATCGACTGCATACTCCGGATTGACGATCTCTTTGATCAATGCATGTGCCAACGCCATCTTGTCGGCGTCGCCTTCAACTCGTGCATTAATACCAAGTCCCCAACCGCCTTGCCAGTGCGTAAGCGGTTTGCCACCGACGGTGATGGAGGAGATCGGAAGAATTTCGAGATCCGCTCCGCCCCCCGCTTGTTCGGAGATGGTCGCAGTATCCCACGGCCCGCCTAAGCGAAACACGCCTGTGCTGCCGGTTTTGAACGCTTCGTCGATATAGCCCCAGCCCGCATCTGCGTCAAATAAAGAGGTTCCGGCTTCGTTGTGTTTCTTCCAGTAGTCGTATAGCGCCGTGATTGCCGCTTGCTTTTCCGCTGCGAGGTCAGCCCATTCGGAAGTCATATCGGAATAGAAAGTTCCGTCGTCCTTCTTGCCCAACAGCTCGATCTCTGCAGAGTTTACCAGAGAGATCCCGTACCAAGCGTCGAAGAACGGAAGCAAAACGTCATCTTGCTTTGTAATGGTATTCATCTCAATAGGCTTGGTTACGTCGATCCCCGCCGCTTCCGCATTCGCTTTATTTGCGAATACGATCAGCGTTTCAATATTGTACGGGAATGCCAAGTAATCTTCGCCGACTTTAAAGTTTCCGCCGATCCCGGCATCAAAGTCGCTCCAGCCGCCGAGTTCCGCTGCTATCGTTTTGGAATCGACCGGTGCAAGTGAGTCATTTGCCGACAACCCGTAAATTCGGTCCGCAGGAATCGCGAACACATCTGCTACGTCCGGGTTGGTCACACCAGTCGAATCGACCGTGTCGAGCATGTCGAAAGATCCGGATTGAATCACGGTGATCTTTGCGTCCGGGTTCTTCTCTACGACGCGCGCTATAGCGGCCTCATAGTACGGAACCCAAGCTTCTTCCGCTTGAACGGAAATTTCTGCCGCGATGGCTTCGCCTGTAGCAGTAGATTCCCCTGCATCTGCAGGAGCTTCGGTGGTAGCAGGCTTGGCGCACGCTGCCAGGATCATGGTCAGCGCGAGTAATAGCGCCATCATGGTTGTGAGTTTTTTGTTTTTCAAGTGTTTCCCCTTTCTAAACTGTGCAACCGATTGCACAGGTAGTATAGTTATTATACCCATATTTACCTCGCAAATCAATCGTGGATAACAATATTCGTCTCAGAATCGTGGGATTTATTAGTTTAATTTATGATAGTATAGAATATTTCAATGCAGTTATCTGCGATTTTTTTAGCACATATGGTAGAATGGACAGGAAAGGAGTGATTATTTTTGAACAAACGCAACGGATTCATGCTCATTGCAGGCGCCATCATCGGGTTAATCGGCGTGCTGCTCGTAAAATTCGGAAACCCCGGAAATATGGGTCTCTGTATCGTCTGCTTCTGGAGAGATATCTCCGGGGCCATGGGCTTTCACAAAGCCCCGCCGGTTCAATACATACGGCCCGAGATCATCGGACTGATTGCCGGTGCTTTTGGAATCGCGGCCATTAAGGGCGACTTCAGGCCGCGCGGCGGCTCTTCCGCCGTCGTGCGGTTTATCATGTCGATCTTCATGGCGATCGGCGGACTCGTGTTTTTAGGATGCCCCCTCCGCATGCTTCTTAGACTCGGCAACGGGGACCTCAACGCATTGGTTGGTCTGGCAGGCTTTGTTTTCGGGATCGCCATCGGGATTCAGTTCCTCAAGAAGGGCTACACATTAGGGCGAAACCAGAAAGAATCCAACGCATCCGGCTTCATCATGCCGGCATTTGCTGTGGTGCTACTCGTATTCCTTTTGATTAAACCGGCCTTTATCAACTTCAGTGCGGAAGGCCCT
>CAZFWK010000047.1:0-3403 GCA_964522555.1 uncultured Peptoniphilaceae bacterium
GATTTTGAAAACGAAACTATCCCTATGACTGTTTTAAAGAAAATAATAACAATTGCATTTAAAGCACCAACAAATGACCATATGCGTGATTGGCATTACATAATTATTCAAGACAAAAATGTCATCGTAAAGACAACCGGCGGGATCAAACTCGCCGAACAAGGCGCAGACCTGGCCGTGTTGATGAGCATCGCCTCTTCGGCAGGGAAACTCGCGATCCCCACGGATACCGTCTTCTTGGCGGAAGTGGGACTGACAGGCGAGCTCAAGAAAGTATCTCGCGCAAAGCAAAGGATCAAAGAACTCGCTGGCCTAGGCTATCGCCAAGTGTTCACAGCCCCCCAACCCGGCCTGCCGGAAGAGGGAAAGCTCAAAATCCGCCAAGTACGACATCTGCGTGAAGTCATTCAGGCGGTTTCAGGGAAATAAAGTATATGAACTGAATAGTCTTGCATAAATCGTGACTCCATCAGGGGAGTCCAACGCGCTCCAGCTGATACTTCGTCCTCTCGATCGATAGAGAAGAAGGTGAGGACTCGTCTCAGAGTCGCACTTATGGACATCCCCTGATTCCGTCACTTACTCTACTTTCATTTCTATACATTGTTTGCAATTGATTCTCATGAACCTGGGGATCGAAAACAAAAAAGTGACGCAACCTTTTGGTTGCGGCACTTTTTGCGCGGTCATGACTCTTCGTTCCGCTTGGGAGGGGTACGAATGGTGATGGTTGCGCTTTTTTTCGGTTGGGTTTCGGCCTTCACCCGCCTCAAGACATTGACCAGGAAATACACCCAGATCATGAAATAGGGAATGCCGAAATAGGTAAGGGTAGAACGGGAGATTTGGATGATTTTAAAGTAGCCCAGTACAAAAGCCGTGATCGTAAGGAGTGAGGTGATCATCAGTAAAATCATCTTTTGTCCCCGAAGCAGTTGGTATCCCGGTGTGCTCATTCCACCCAGCTTTTTCACCGCGTAGAGATCCAGAATCGTGATGACCAGAACGGTCACGACCCAATAGACACCGATCTCCATCATGAGAAAAGTCGAGCTGATCAATTGGTTTTCCATCCGATTCTCCTAAATCCGTTCGTTCCTAATTCGAGCGGGCAAACAGATTTTGCCGACGGATTTCCTCCGGGATCGCGTTGCGCGCCTTCGCGGTCGCCATGTACAGGATAAACCCGAGTACCATCCATCCGATGAAGAGATACGTTGCGACTTTGCCCATGTATACGGGATTGTTCGGGATGAACAGTAAGATGAACACCGCGCCCATGAAGAGCCCGGCAAACCATGCCGTTTTCGAACCGCCCGGGAGCTTGTAAGGTCTTTCGGCGTCGGGTTCTCTTCTTCTTAGCCGAACCACGCAAAATGCCGTGATAAACCAGGAGAGTACAAAGCCTGCAGCCGAGAAAGAGGTGAGCGGGTCGATTAGACCCATGCCCAAGAACGGACCGGTCAACGAGAGAACCAAGCAAAAGAGCAAGCCGTTGATCGGGGTGTTGTACACTTCATGTTGTTTTGCGAAGAAATGCGGAACCATATAGGCTCGTGCCATCGCCATGAGGAGTCTCGGGGAGGCCATCATAAAGCCGTTCCAAGTGGTGAAGAGTCCCGCAATCGCGCCGATCAGGATGATATAGTACATCGTAACGCCGACGGGGCTTGTGTATACGAGACGGAACAGATTGGATGCAGCGGGCGAGTCGAGTGTGAAGAACTCTTTCCAAGGCATCGCGCTCCCGAGTGTGAACAGAAGCAGTGCATAGAACAGGCACGCCAGGCCGACCGACATGACGACCGTTTTACCCACGTCCGTAACGTCGCCGGAAGCATCTTCCACCGCTTGGGGGATCGTTTCGAACCCGGCCAAGAAGAACGGTGCAGAGGCTAGAATCGCGAGTGCGCCGCCGAAGAATCCCTTATGACTTCCGCGTCCGACATTTTCATAAATCGGTAAGAAGTTCGAGAAGTCGAACTTGAATACCGCGACGATCATGGCGAGTATGCCCGCCCCGACCAGGATGATGGTGAGCACTCTTTGCATCATCGCGGAGGTGGTCGCGCCCTTACGATTGATTAGAAAGAGCAGTACGGAAAATGCCGACCCCACGATGATGTGCCCCAAGTGTATGGGTGTTGCGGCGAGCTCGTAGAGAATCGGACCTTTGATGATCGGGAAGAGAATGCTGAGGATATCGACGACATAGATCGCCTCCCAAGGAATGATCGTAACAAAAGCTCCAAAAGCTGCCCATCCGGAGATAAATGCGATTTTTTCGTTGAAGGCCCGATAGGCATACGCCATACCGCCGCCCGCAACCGGCATCATGGGGGCGAGTTCGCAATAGCAAAGGGCTACCGGTACCATCATGATGAGTGCGATTATGTATCCGAGGGATGCGGGAAGCGGACCTCCAGAGTTTGCCATCTAACGGTTTATGGAAACCGCCCAGCCAACCCCTACGATCGCACCGAATCCAATACAGAAAAAATCAAACGCACTGATTCCTACTTTTTTTGTCTTATCGCTCATTGTACACCTCGTTTCAAATTATTTTCGTTTGGATCGAGTTTCTTTTACCAAAAAGAAGACTGTCTAGCGTTATGGGGTGGGGGATCACCTCTCCTTCGATTCAATTGCAGACAAGGGTAAAAATGGGCCTTTTCGCAAGCAAAGATCGTATCAACATGGCAAATCGTTTTCTTTTGATCGGCAATCGGACATGTCGTTTCGGTGCCGGATCGGCCTTGCGAATTTAAGTTAACGTTAATTAAGTATATAGTACTTTTCTCTCGAATGCAAGAGGAATTTCTCGATTGGTGAGACTTATTTTCTTTTTCTTACTATAGGAAAATAAAACACCGCACAAGGTGAGGGAATCACTTTGTGCGGTGTTTTATTGCGAAAGTTACCTCTGAGGCTCTATGGATAGCGACGGTTGCGAATCGCATTTGGATACGACCCAGATCAGTTTGGTAACGGAATCGGTGGTATTCCACCAGCGGTGCTGCGATTGTGCTTCGAAGCCGATGGAGTCACCCTTGTATAGAGTGAAACTTTCGTTTTCGATTTCGATCTGGAGCTCCCCTTCCAGGATCAAAATAAATTCTTCATCCCCGTTGAAAGTGTAGGCTTCCGCGCTGGTAGCGTTCGGCAGGATTTCGCCGTAAAAAGCTTCGAGCGGGCGCTTTGGGTCGGTCAAAAGGTAGTCGCGCATTAGACCGGGATAGTCCAGCCGCTTTCGTTCCGAAACGCGTACAATACTTGGGGTTCGAAGATTGAAGTTGTTCTCCGGCGGGAGATCATCCATAAACAGCGTCGCCATTTTGGCGTCGATCGCGTCGGCAATTTTATTGATGGAACCGATCGAGGCTTGCGTCAATCCTCGTTCGAA
>CAZFWK010000047.1:3503-10892 GCA_964522555.1 uncultured Peptoniphilaceae bacterium
CAGGGTAAATGGACCAAAGCGGAGGCGCGCTATCCCAAAAGGATGCGCAGTACGAAGCGGTTGGAGGAGGTGGACGACAAGCGTGGCGCGTAGAGTAGTAGTTAACAGTACAGCAAGGGATTTCACAACCGATATCGAAAAGATGGCATTATGATCGAGTAACGCAAAGGAGGAAAGGCATGAAACTGAAAGATTCAGGAATCACACGGGATGAGTTAAAAGCAATTGTATCGAAATATATGATTGAAACCTACGAGCGTTTTGATTTTGTCGCGGAGAGAGCAAAAGGGATGTACTTATATGATGAAGATGGAACCGCGTACTTAGACTTCTACGGCGGCGTCGCAGTCAACAGTGTGGGAAATGTAAATGACCGCGTTGTAGCAGCGATGAAAGATCAAATGGAAGACATCATTCATACATTCAACTACCCTTACACGATTCCGCAAGCGCTATTGGCGAAGTTCGTTTGCGACACGATCGGGATGGAAAAGATCTTCTTCCAAAACTCGGGCACCGAAGCAAACGAGGCGATGATCAAACTGGCCAGAAAATACGGCGTAGACAATTACGGAAAAGACCGCTATCACATCGTAACGGCACTCAAAGGCTTCCACGGAAGAACCTACGGCGCGCTCTCTGCAACCGGACAACCGAACTCGGCACTACACAACGGCTTCGAGCCGCTGCTTCCGGGCTTCACCTATGCGGAATACAATAATCTGCAAGCGTTCAAAGATGCTTGCACGGAAAATACAATCGGGATCATGATCGAGCCGGTACAAGGCGAAGGCGGCGTGTACCCGGCATCGGAAGAATTTGTCAAAGGCTTACGCGAATTCTGCGACGAGCGCGGCATCCTCCTGATGTTCGACGAGATCCAAACCGGTTGGGGACGTACCGGAAAAGTCATGGCGTATATGCACTACGGAATTAAACCCGATATGGTCAGTATGGCAAAGGCGATTGGCGGCGGTATGCCGATCGGCGCGATGGCGACGACGGATAAGATCGCAACCTCTTTCGGCCCGGGTTCGCACGGTTCGACCTATGCGGGCCACGCACTGGCGTGTGCTGCGGCGTATGCGGCCACCCAAGAAATTATCGAGAAGGATCTTCCCGGAAATGCGGAAAAGATGGGCGCATACTTCCGCGAAGAATTGGCGAAACTCCCGCACGTGGTGGATGTAAGAGGAAAGGGTTTGTTGGTCGGGGCGGAATTCGACGCCGATGTATCGCCGGATATCAAGCACTATTGCATCGACAATCACCTCTTGATCACCTCGATCGGCACGCGCGTGATCCGTGCGATTCCACCGCTTATTCTCACCAAAGAAGATATCGACAAAGCGATTGTAATCATCAAGAAGGCGATCGACGAAGTATACGCGAAACGCGGATAAAATAAAGGAGGGCTGAAATGGATCCAAAAACCTATTTTGACGGATTGCTCGAAAGATCGAGAGTGGCACAAAGAGAATTCGAAACCTTTTCGCAAGAGCAAGTAGATAAAGCGGTTCGCGCGATCGGGAAAGTGGTTTATGACAATGCGGAAGAACTGGCAAAAACCGCGATCGACGAAACCGGCATGGGCAAATACGAACACAAGATCATGAAGAATATGGGAAAACCGAAGGCGACCTGGTGGAGACTAAAGGGCGTCAAGAGCCGAGGCATCATCGGCGAAAACAAAGAAGAGGGAATTTTGGAAGTGTCGAAGCCGATCGGCGTATTGGGTTGCGTAACCCCGACCACGAACCCCTCCATGACTCCGGTTCACAATGCGATGATCGCGCTAAAGGGCGGGAACTCGGTAATCGTAGCACCGCATCCGCGCTCCAAAAAGACGACCTATGATACGGTCGAATACATGCGAAAAGCACTGAAGGAAGTCGGCGCGCCGGAAGATTTGATCCTTTGTATCGAAGAACCTTCGCTCGAGCTTTCGCAGATGACGATGTCCGAGTGCGATGCTTGTATCTCGACAGGCGGACCGGGCATGGTAAAGGCCGCGTACTCCTCCGGGAAACCGGCGTACGGCGTAGGCCCGGGGAATATTCAAGCGCTGGTCGATGCGGATCAAGACCCGGCGGAATACGCTCCGAAATCCGTCATGAGCCGAATTTATGACAACGGCGTACTTTGCACCTGCGAACAAAGCTTGATCGTTCCGAAAAAGCTGTTCGACGAGACCGTTCGCCTGTTGACCGAACAAGGCGCGTTTTATGTAAGCGAACCCGATCGAATCGAAGCGCTACGAAATGCCCTCTTCCCGGACGGCGTGCTGAATAAGGACCTCGTAGGCGCGCTACCGAATGTCATCGCGAAAGCGGCGGGATTCGATGTACCCGAGGAGACGCTTCTCTTACTGGTACCGATCGAAAAATGCGGTGCGGACGAAGTGTTGGCGAAAGAAAAACTCTGTCCGGTATTGTCGATTTACCAATACGACGAATGGAAAGAAGCGGTCGATATCGCGCTTTGTAATCTCATGAACGAAGGCGCCGGCCACAGCGTGGTCATTCACTCCGATACACGCGAAAATATCGAATACGCAGCGGAAGTGCTCCCGGTTTCGCGCTTCGGGATCAAGATGATCGGTTCTTCCGGACTCGGCGGCGGGTTCGACAACGGCTTGATGCCGACGGCAACCTTGGGGTGCGGCTCCTGGGGAAACAACTCCGTAGCCGGAAACCTCTGGTGGAATCACTTGGTGAATATCAGCAAAGTTGCGTTCCGATTGGATGACCGAAAGCTCCCGACAGACGAAGAGATCTGGGCGGAATAAGAATGTAGAAGCGTATGCGGTCGGCCACGGAATTCCCGTGGCTGACCCTACGGTTCAGCCGGTAATAAATTCCAAAAGGAGGCGTGGCAATGCAGAAACCATTAACGATACTCGCACTGAATCCGGGGTCGACTTCCACAAAAGTGGCCCTGTTTGAAAATAAGGCTACGGTATTTCAAGAAAATATCGATCACTCGCCGGAATTACTGGCGCAATTTGAAACGATCTACGACCAAAGGCATTTTCGTAAAGAACTGATTATGGACCTTCTGGCGGAAAAAAACGTCGATCTCAAGAGTTTGGATGCCGTGGTCGGACGGGGCGGCAATATGTATCCCGTACACGGCGGCACGTATAAAGTAAACGAATTGATGAAAGAGCATTTAAAGCAGGGCGTTATGGGGCAGCACGCGTCGAATTTGGGCGGGATCCTGGCGGATATGGTCGTAAAAGAAATCGGAACCGAGATCGATTCGTATATCGTAGACCCGGTCGTGGTCGATGAGTTTGAAGAGGTGGCCAGAATTTCGGGGAGTCCCGATTTTGAACGAAAGTCGAAGGACCATCCGCTCAATCAAAAGTCCGTCGCACGAAAGATCGCAGGCAAGCACGGCAGCACTTATGAAAAATTGAATTTTATCGTCGCGCATATGGGCGGCGGGATCTCGGTCGGTTCCCATAAAAAGGGAAATATGATCGACGTGAATAACTGCTTGGACGGAGACGGTCCATTTTCTCCGGAGCGTTCGGGCGATGTGCCGGTAGGCGCATTGGTAGATATGTGCTTCTCGGGCGAGTTTACAAGAGAAGAAGTCAGAAAAAAGCTTACGGGGCAAGGCGGGCTTTATGCGTATTTAGGCACGACCGACGGGCGCGAAGTCGTCAAGCGAATTGAGGCGGGCGACACATATGCCGAACTGATCTACCGCGCGATGGCGTATCAGGTCGCAAAAGAGATCGGAGCGGCGGCGGCTGTTTTGCGAGGCGAGGTCGACTATATCGTGTTAACCGGAGGATTGGCTTACGACAAGCTCTTTACCGGCATGATCTCGGAATATGTTTCGTTTATCGCGCCGATTGAACTCGTACCGGGCGAAAACGAGATGATCGCGATGGCACAGGGTGTCGGACGCGTCCTTTGCAACGAAGAAGAAGAGCGAGTGTACACGGGAAAAAAGAGTCAGGAAGTGGCCAAATGAAGGACTTTTTAGCGATCATCGAAAAGGCGAAGGGCATTGGCCCGAAGCGAATTGCAGTGGCAGTCGCGGAAGACTCGCATGTGATCGAATCCGTGTGGAGTGCGAAGGAACAAGGCTTGGCGGATGCGACGCTTTGCGGGAATGCAGACGCGATCAAGAAAATCCTCGCCGAGCAGAATATCCCGGAAGATGCTTTCGAGATCCTCCATGCGGACTCCAAAGAGGAGGCTTGCGCAAAAGCCGTGGGGCTCGTGCGAGAGGGAATCGCCGACACCGTCATGAAAGGGCTCGTCGATACGTCGATCATCATGCGCGCGGTTTTGGACAAAGAAACCGGTCTTCGAGCGGGCGGTGTGGTATCCCACGCCAATGTCTTTAAAATAGAAGGGTACGACCGCTTTATCATCTTAACGGACCCGGCGATCAATCTGTTTCCGGACGTATCGCAAAAAGCGGATATTATACGAAATGCGCTCACCGTGGCGGCAGCTTTGGAGAATCACAATCCGAAAGTCGCCATCATCTGCCCGGTAGAGAAGGTAAATGAAAAGATCCCTTCGACCGTCGATGCAAAAGAACTTGCAGATATGAACAAAGACGGCCGAATTACGGGGTGCATCATAGACGGACCGCTGGCTTTGGACAATGCGGTATCGGTCGAAGCGGCAAAGGCGAAAGGGATCACCTCCGATGTGGCGGGCTATGCGGACATCTTGGTCGTTCCCAATTTGGAAGTCGGAAATGTGCTGACGAAGTCGATCGAGTATTTCTCGAAGTGCGAGAAGTGCGGGATCGTTCTGGGAGCCAAAATGTCCATTATTCTGACATCGAGAGCGAGCTCTGCCAAGACGAAGATGTATTCGATCGCACTGGCCTTGCTGGTCGCAGAACACTTACAACAACAGGAGATTACGAGGTAAACCATGTCAACACAACTTCTTATTATTCTTCTTTACTTTATCCTGACGATTGTCATCGGCGTGGTATCCAGCCGAAAATCGAAGAGTTCGGACTCTTTCCACGGAGCCGGGCTGGGCGTAATCATGTGCGTGGCGGCCGGTACGGGCGAGTGGCTGGGCGGCACGAGTACGACGGGGGTTGCCGAGTACGGGTTCACTTACGGGATTTCCGGTGCTTGGTACACCATTTCAAACGGGATCGGCGTCATTATACTCGCGCTGTTTTTAGCGAAACTGTATCGCAGCCTCAACACCGTTACGGTCCCCGGGATCGTTGAAAACTACTTAGGGCCGGATGCGAGAACCGTATCGAGCGTTCTGCTCATCTTCGTTATGGTGATGGTCGGTACGTCGCAAGTCATCGCGATCGGAACGCTGGGGGTTTCCCTTTTAGGGCTCGAGTACAATATGTCGGTACTTTTGTTCGGAGCGGGGATCATCGTATACACCCTTGCAGGCGGGATGAACGCGGTTGCCACGACCAATGTGCTTCACCTGTTCACCATGTACGGCGGCGTCGTGTTGGCGCTGATCGTAGTCGGCAGAGATGTCGGCGGCTTGCAAGCGCTAAGCACCGCTCTTCCTGCGGTTCCCTATTTTTCTTGGTTCGGAATCGGCGTGCCGAAAGTATCATCGTGGATCATCGCATCCATACTGGGGGCTTGTACCGCCCAAGCGGGGATCCAGCCGATCCTTGCCGCGCGGGATGAAAATGTCGCGAAAAAAGCGGCGATCATCACGGCCTTCCTGGTCGCACCGTTCGGGATCTTGACGGCGCTGCTCGGGATGGCGGCGAAAGTAAAATTCCCCGAGCTTGCGAATGCAAAGATGGCCCTGCCTACGCTCATGATGTCGATGCAACCGGTCGTCGGCGGAATCGTATTGGCTTCGATCATTGCGGCGATCCTCTCCACGATCTCCCCGATCATCTTGGCGAGCGGTACGATGTTTACAAAAGACTTATACGAGAAAAAGATCAGCCCGAATGCGGACGACAAAAAAGTATTGGGCATCGCCAGATTCTCCACGGCGATTGCGGGTGTCGTTTGTATCGGACTTGCGATTCTCATGTACGGCAGCACCATGATCCTCGATATGGTTTACTTTGCCTATACGATCCGCGGTTCCCTCTTTGTCATCCTGCTGCTTGCGATCTACTTGAAGAAGCGCTCGCCAAAGGCTGCGATCTACTCCATGATCGTCACGGCACTAGTCGGCGTGTTCTGGGTCGCATTCAAAGGGATTACCGGGTCCTACCCGATCCATCCGTATATTACGGAAACCTACGCATCGGTTATTGTGGCATTTGCTTCCGCCATGATCCTGAACCAAGTCTTTAAGAGCGACGACTCTAAGGATACGGTGCGGTGAAAAAACTGATTTTCATCCTTTTGCTCGGTGCGTTTGTCATCGCGGGGTCGGGCTGTGAGGTATCGGGTGCAAAAAACAGACAGACCGCGATGAACGAATACAACGAGATTATTTCCGAATACAATCATTTGACGAGAAGCGTGACCGCTTTTGCCAAGCATGTCCACACGGTGTTGGGAGAAGAAGCGAAAAATGCCGTAACAGACGACGCATTTTGGGAAAAGTACGACTCCTTAAAAGAAAAGGTTGAGGAGAAGATCCACTCTTTCGAGTCTTATGAGATAAAGAACATCGAAAATCGCAAGATAGAAGAGAAGACGGATCCTTTTATCGAACAAGCGACCGAGTATCTGAAGATCAAAGAAAAGATCGAAGAAGATTTGGCGGCTGCCAAAGAGGCGCACAAAGAGCAGTATCATTCGCTTATCCTCTTGAGCAATGAGGCGACGCTCGAGTTCGATGTCATCTATCATGCAATATTAGACAGCGAGTAATCCTTTCCCACTTCTAGCTCTTCCACGCAACGCGGTATTTCGCTGAAGCGCGGAAGAGCTCCTTCTTTTTATCGGGTGCCGATCATAGAAAAAAACGCAAAAGAATTCATCAATCGGGATTGACACCCGGCACAGCCACTGATATAATAATCAGTTTCTCAAATTGTGAAAAATGGTGTATAATAGAGGAGTAGCTAAGTGGCAAGAGAAGGAGGCAGGCATGTATCAAATTGGAGATAAGATTGTGTATCCGATGCATGGAGCGGGTGTGATCATCGATATCGAAAAGAAAAAAGACTTCTCAGGTGAGGAACAAGAATACCTGATCCTAAGGATTCCGATCGGACATCTTCGCATCGCGATTCCGAGAAACAAAATGGAGGAAGTCGGCGTGCGGGCGGTATGCTCGCAAGAGGAGATCGCGCGCGTGATGGTACTCTTAGGTGGAAGTATGCAGGAAATGTCGTCGAATTGGAATCAACGGTATCGAGAGAATTTGGAGAAATTAAAAAGTGGTGAAATTTTCGAAGTGGCGAATGTAGTCCGAGACCTCACGCTGCTGCATCGAGAAAAGGGAC
>CAZFWK010000048.1:0-6419 GCA_964522555.1 uncultured Peptoniphilaceae bacterium
CGATGATAAATCCGTTTAATAGTCCCACCGATATCTGTTTTCTGAAAATATGGAGATTCGCCTTCAGGTCGATCTCTTCCATGGCGAGTGTTCGAATCGTGACCGAGAGCGTCTGCGAGCCCGCCGAGCCGCCCAATCCCGCGATGACCGGCATCGCCGCGGCCAATACCGCCACTTTCGAGATCGTGTCCTCAAACTGCGCCACGATCAGCGCGGAGAAAAGTGCCGTAAACAGATTGATGATCAGCCAGGGGATCCGCATTTTGACGGAACTCGACACATCCGAGTCGAGCCGTTCGTCTTTCCCGACCCCGGACATCATGAGCATGTCTTCCGTATGCTCTTCGATGAGGACGTCGATGATATCGTCGACCGTGACGATCCCCAAAAGGGCGCCGCGTCGATTCGTGACCGGCATCACCTGTAAGTCGTACTTCGAAACCATGAGCGAAACTTCTTCTTGGTCCGTGTCGGTAAATACGCTGATCGGATTCGCTTCCATCAGCTCGGAAAGGCGTTCGTCATCCGGTGCGGACAACAAGTCTCGTAAGTCGACCGTCCCAAGGAGTCGGTGCGTATAGTCCGTAATAAATAGCGTGTCGATGACCTCGGTACTGGGTGCGATCTCTTTCAGCTTCTTGAGCGCCTGCAGTGCGGTGAGGGAACCTCGTAGCGCAATATATTCCGTGGTCATGATCCCGCCTGCGCTCTCGGGGTCGTATCGCAAGAGCTGGGAGATCTCCTCCGAATCACTCTTTTTCATCAAATTGAGTATATCTTTACGTTTTCGAACGGAGAGTGCGCCTACGATGTCGGTGATATCGTCCGTCGACATGTGATGAAAGATTGCAAGAATTTCGTCGAGTTCGAGCATGTTAATGATACGGATTTGCTCTTCTTCTTCCTCTTCTTCCAAAAGCAGTGCTTTTTTCTCGTCGTCCAATAGGGCGAATACTTGTAAAATCTCGTCGTCTTCCAATTCGGAAAGCGCGATCGCGATGTCGATATCCTGTTCATCCTCGAACAGGTTGAGCAACGCCTGCGCGTCGTCGTTCGCGATAATCTCTAATAGAATGTCCCGTAATTCCAATCTTTCACCTACTTTCCTACCTTGCTATTGTAACCCAAACCGCGCAATGTACGCAAGTTTACCAAGGTGTCGGTGAGCCTAATACCGCCGGTATGTAGCACGTATTTCGTACCGGGCGTGTTCCCATCGAAAGATGCGTTCCGGCGCACGGTGCCGGACAAGCCGTGCACCCTACGGCTTCG
This sequence comes from uncultured Peptoniphilaceae bacterium, assembly GCA_964522555.1. GTDB lineage: Bacteria > Bacillota > Clostridia > Tissierellales > Peptoniphilaceae > JAAYQA01. Next base: position 1,273 of record CAZFWK010000048.1, read on the forward strand.
ATGAAACGCCTTCGAACCGGCGTAGGGTGTTAGCTCGTCTAACACCGCCGTGATGCACGATGAGTTTCTAACCAGAAGTGTTTCCATCGCGAGATGCGATCCAGCGCACGGTGCCGGACAAGCCGAGCACCCTACGGTTTCGTCGAAACGCCTTCGAACCATCGTTTTCCTTTCATGGTGCTCTTTACTCCCATAAAAAAAGCCGCCCGAGTGGGCGACTTTTTCTTTTATTCTTATGCTTCTGCAAGTTTTCTGTAGGACTCGTAGCGTTCTTCTGCAGCTTCTGCAGCGGCTTTGAAGAGAATTTCCGCTTCTTCCGGGAAGGAGCGCTTCAAGGTCGTGTAACGAACTTCGCTGTCGAGGAATTCTTGTAGCGGCTTCGTCGGAGCTTTGCTGTCGAGTTGGAAGGGGTTCTTGCCTTCTTCGGCCAGTCTCGGGTCGAAGCGGTACAGGTGCCAGTATCCGGTTTCAACGGCTTTCAGCTGTTGCTTGGAGCTGGTTCCCATTCCGGTCGAAATGCCGTGGTTGATGCACGGTGCGTACGCGATAATCAAGGACGGTCCGTCGTAGCTTTCCGCTTCGCGAATGGCCTTTAGGGTTTGGTTCATGTCGGCACCCATTGCGATTTGTGCAACATATACATAACCGTAGGTTACCGCCATCAGACCTAAGTCCTTCTTGCGAATCTTCTTACCGGACGCTGCAAATTTTGCAACGGCTGCGGTCGGGGTCGCCTTCGAGGATTGTCCGCCGGTATTCGAGTATACTTCCGTATCGAGTACGAGTACGTTTACATTGTCGCCCGATGCGAGTACGTGGTCAAGACCGCCGTATCCGATGTCGTATGCCCAACCGTCTCCACCGATGATCCATTGGCTACGCTTCACGAGGAAGTCTGTGAGACCCTTCAGGTTCGTGATCGTGGTGTCGTCTCCGGTTGCTACGGTTTCAAGCGCTTTGGCGACAGCCGCTCCCGCTTCTTTGGAGCCGGCGTAGTCGTCCATATTTGCGATCCACTCCGCGCCGGCCTTGGTGAGGTCGTCATTTTTGCCGGATGCCGAATACTTCTCGATCAAATTCTTGATTTGTTCTCTTTTGCTTCTGGTTGCAAGTCTCATACCCAAACCGAACTCGGCATTGTCTTCAAACAGGGAGTTTGCCCAGGAGGGTCCGCAGCCGGTGTTCTTGTTGATGGTGTACGGGGTGGACGGTGCGCTTGCGCCCCAGATCATCGAGCAACCGGTGGCGTTTGCGATCATCATCTTGTCGCCCCACAGTTGGGTGATCAGTTTGCAGTATGCCGTCTCGCCACAGCCTGCGCATGCGCCGGAGAACTCGAGGAGCGGTTGCTTGAATTGGGTACCCTTTAAGGTTTCTACGCCCATGACGTCTTCTTTGTAGCCGACTACATCGTGTGCGTATTTCCAATTGTCTTTTTGTGCTTCCAATTGCTCTTCAAACGGCTTCATAATAAGCGATTTTTCCTTGGACGGGCAGACATCCGCGCAGTTTCCGCAGCCTGTGCAGTCTAAGGGGCTCACTTGAATTCTGAATTCGTAATTTTCCAGTCCTTTGCCGACCGCTTTCTTCGTTTCGAAGCCTGCAGGAGCATTCGCTTTTTCTTCTTCCGTTACTAAGAACGGGCGAACAACCGCATGCGGGCACACATAGGCACAACGGTTACATTGGATACATTTGTCTACTTGCCACTCCGGAACGGCTGCTGCGATACCGCGTTTCTCGTATTGCGAGGTTCCCATCGGGAGTTCGCCGTTTGCGATATCTTTAAATGCCGATACGGGCAGGTCGTTTCCGAGTTGGCGTGTCATCGGGATGACGACTTCGTCGATAAATGCCGGGCGATCTTCTTTCGGAGTCGGAGCATCTTCTACCGTTGCCCAAGCTTCCGGAACGTTGATCTTCACGGTTGCATTGACACCGGCGTCGATTGCAGCATGGTTCATGCTGACGACTTTCTCCCCTTTTCTGCCGTATTCTTGTACTACGGAGTCTTTCAGGTGGCGAATGGCGTCTTCGATCGGCAATACATTCGAAAGCTTGAAGAATGCCGATTGCATGATCATATTCGTGCGTCCGCCGAGTCCGATTTCCGAAGCGATCTTGGATGCGTTGATCGTGTAGAATTCGATATTGTGTTTCGCGATATAGTTTTTAAGCGATGCAGGCAGGTTTGCGTCGAGCTCTTCTTCGGACCAGATCGTATTCAGGAGGAAGATTCCGCCTTCTTTCAGTCCGCGAAGGAGTTCGTATTGATGCACATAGGATTGCTTCGAGCAGGAAATGAAGTCTGCTTCGTCTAAGAGATAAGTCGAGCGAATCTTGTTGTTTCCGAAGCGCAAGTGAGACATCGTAACGCCGCCCGATTTCTTCGAGTCATAGTCGAAGTAACCTTGTGCGTACATATCGGTGTCGTCTCCGATGATCTTGATCGCTTGCTTATTGGCGCCGACCGTTCCGTCCGAACCGAAGCCCCAGAACTTGCAGCGAATCGTTCCGTCGTCGACCGCACGGATTTGCTCTTTCACTTCGAGCGAAAGATTCGTGACGTCGTCTTCGATTCCGATCGTGAAGTTGGTGCGCGGTTTGTCTGCGCTCAGATTGTCGTATACAGCCTTCAGCATCGACGGGTTGGTATCTTTCGAACCTAAGCCGTAGCGTCCGCCTACGATGACGGGCGGGTTTTCTTCGTCGAAGTAAATCGTGCGCACGTCGAGATACAAGGGCTCACCGACGGATCCTTTTTCTTTGGTACGGTCCAATACGGCGATCTTCTTTACGGTCTTCGGCATTGCAGCGAGGAAGTGTTCTCTGCTGAACGGGCGATAAAGGTGAACTTTCAGAACACCGACTTTTTCGCCTTTAGCGTTTAAGTAATCTACCACTTCTTCAAGTGCTTCGGTTACCGAGCCCATTGCGACGATTACGCGATCCGCGTCGTCTGCACCGTAGTAGTTGAACAGCCCATAATTTCTTCCGGTGATCTCATTGATCTTTCCTATGTAGTCATCAACTACGCCGACGATGTTATCATAGAATGGATTGGAAGCTTCAACACCTTGGAAATAGATGTCTGCATTTTCTGCGGTTCCGGTCGTCTTGGGGCGATTCGGATGGTTAGCTGTTGCGCGGAATTCGTTGAGTGCGTCCCAGTCGAGGAGTTTCGCGAGCTCTTCGTAATCCATTACTTCGATCTTTTGTACTTCGTGGCTGGTTCTGAAGCCGTCAAAGAAATGTAGGAAAGGAACTTTTCCTTTGATTGCTGCGAGATGCGCTACGGATCCTAAGTCCATAACTTCTTGTACGGAACCCGATGCCAACAGGGCAAAACCGGTTTGGCGGGTCGCCATTACGTCTTGATGGTCACCAAAGATGGAAAGCGCGTGGCTTGCGATTGCGCGTGCCGTTACATGGAATACGCCCGGCAGGTTTTCTCCCGCAATTTTGTACATATTGGGAACCATGAGCAAAAGCCCTTGCGAAGCGGTAAAGGTGGTGGTTAATGCGCCGGCAGCGAGAGAACCGTGAACTGCACCGGCAGCGCCGCCCTCAGATTGCATTTCTTCGACGAGTACTCTCTCGCCAAAAATGTTTTCACGACCGAAAGCAGACCATTCATCTACGAGCTCTGCCATCGTCGAAGAAGGTGTGATCGGATAAATCGCAGCGATGTCCGTAAAAGCATACGCGACGTGTGAAGCGGCGGTGTTTCCGTCCATCGTCTTCATTGTTCTTGACATTGTACAACCTCCTGAAATTATAATATTTATGCACCTCTCGCGTCCTGTATGGACACAAGTGTTTCAATAATAGTATATCGATAGCCTCGCTTATTGTCAAATGAAATCCGTTTCCGATGCGCTTTTCTTATATTTTTCATAAGAAATGATAATTTTCTATTGCAAAACGGATTCGAGGACAATCGATGAAAATTTCTCATACCATGCATAATATTGATCAGTTGGAGTTCGCGAAGAGACGCTTGTTTAATTCAAGTGCCGCATTGTACCCCATCGTGCGTTGCCTGTGATTTCTCGTGGCGACCTCAATAATCATCGCGAGATTCCGACCGGTCTTCACCGGCAGTACGACCTTTGGAATCGGTGTCCCTAGGATCTCGTAATAATCCTCGTCCAACCCGAGTCGCTCGTATTCCTCTCCCTCTTGCCAAGTCTTCAAGTCGATCACGAGGTCGATATACTCTTCCCGTTTTACGGAGCCCAAGCCGTACAATCTGCCGATATCCAAGATTCCGAGTCCGCGGATCTCCATATAGTGGCGGATATTCTCGGGCGAGGTTCCCAAAAGCCCCGTGATCATCTTCTTGATGACCACCACATCGTCCGCTACCAGTCGGTGCCCGCGGATGATCAGGTCGAGCGCCGTCTCCGATTTCCCGACCGAGCTGTCGCCTAAGAGGAGCACGCCCGATCCGAAGATCTCCACCAAGACCCCGTGGATCGTGATCTCTTCTGCCAACATCAGCTCGAGCGTCGTGTTGATTCGAGTGATCAGATTGGTCGTCGGCAAGGTGGAGCGAAAGAAGCTCTTGTCATAGTGCATAGCGAGGTCGATGATATCATCGGGTATTTCGAGTGCGCGCGAGAAGATGATCCCCGGGATGTCGTAACTCAAAATCCCTCGAAAGCGCTCATAGCAAGTCTGCTTATCGAGCGTCTGGTAGTAGTTGTGCTCTAATTGCCCGATGAGCTGCATGCGTTCAAAGGGAAAGCTCGCCATATACCCCACGAGTTGAAGACCCGGGCGGTTGATATCCCGGCTTTCAACATAGACTTCTTCGTAGTCGCTCGACTTATGCACGATCTCTAAGTCGAGCGTTTCAATAAATTGTTTCAGTTTAACTCGTTTCATGGTCGTCCTCCTTGCGGAAATAGCGATAGATGTTCTCGGCAGCACCGCGGTTCATGCCGGGCACTTGCGCCAGTTCTTCGACACTCGCCTCTTGGATAGCGGGGAGCGTCTTAAAGTGTGTGAGAAGCGCCTTCTTGCGTTTCGAGCCAATCCCCGAAATCTCGTCGAGCGCGGTTTTCGTCATTTGATTCTCTCGGAGTTTGCGATGGTAGCTGATCGCAAAACGATGCGCCTCCTCTTGGATCTCGTATACAAAG
>CAZFWK010000048.1:6429-10832 GCA_964522555.1 uncultured Peptoniphilaceae bacterium
GGAGAGCGGATGGGCAGTGCGATCTCCTCGTCATTCCAGATCAAGCCGCGCGTGTTGTGGAACGCGTCCTTTACCAATCCGCAGACGGGAATGTGTAACCCGGCTTCCTGAACGACGGCAAGGGCCGCGTTGACTTGGTTCTTCCCACCGTCGATCAGAATGAGATTCGGCAAGGTACCAAAGCTCGAAGGGGCTTCATCATTTTTTATCTCCGTAAGCGCGCGGTTCAACCTTCGGGTTAAAAGTTCCCGGTGGCTTCCCACATCGTCCGGCCCCTGAACTGTGCGGATCTTAAACTTGCGGTACTCCTTTGGCGCCTTTTCCCCGCCTACGAACACCACCATCGACCCCACTGTTTGCGCGCCGGAAAGGTTGGAAATATCGTAGCATTCGATTCGGTCGAGGTCGCCGATCTTCAGAATCTCTTCCAATTGCTCGAGTCCCACGGGCTTGGTTCGCTCGCGGCGACGGATCTTCGCTTCGTATTTGTCTAGCATATCCTTTGCATTGTTTCGGACCGTGTCCAGAAGATCGAACTTTTTGCCGCGTTTCGGCGTGCGAATGTGCACCACGGTGCCCCTTTTGGACCCCAGAAATTGCTCGATCGCCACCCGATCCGTTGGTTCCGCATCGACCAACACTTCCTGCGGCACATAACTCGAATCCATATAAAATTGCATCATAAAAGCTTGCAGGATGTCCTTGTCTTCTTCTTTATAGTCGTCGTCGATAATAAAGTGCTCTCGCTCGACGATCTTCCCGCCGCGCATAAAGAACACCTGTACACAGCACCTTCGGTCCGACCGCGCCATCGCGATCAAGTCGATATCCAGATCTTTCGTCGTGGAAATCGTCTGCTTTTCGAGCAAAGTCTTGATCGACTGCAGATTGTCCCGATACGTCGCTGCGAGTTCGTACTGCATCTGCGCGGCGGCTTTTTTCATCCGCGACTCGGTCTCCTCGATCAGTCCTTCGGATTTGCCGCGCAAAAACGCGCGCACGGACTCGATCGCCCGCATATACTCGGCCTCATCCGCGAGATCCACGCAAGGAGCCGGGCACCTTCCGATGAAGTAGTTCAAGCAAGGCCGCTCAAGCCTCTCCCCCTTTTCAAAGCGGAGATTGCAGGTTCGAAGCGGAAAGATCCGCTGCATTAAGGAAATCAAATCGTTTACGGCATAGGCATTCGGAAACGGGCCGAAGTACTCGCCTTTTTCCGATCCTACGCTTCGAACCTTTAAGAGCCTCGGATACGCTTGGTCGGTGATGAGAATATACGGGTACTGCTTGTCATCCCGAAGTAAAATATTATAGCGCGGCTTCTTCTCTTTTATCAGATTCGACTCGAGCACCAAAGCTTCTACCTCGTTGTCGACGATGATGTACTCGAATCGGGCGATATGGGAGACCATCGCGCGCACTTTGCCATGCTGGCCGCTAAGACTCGTGAAATAGGAACGCACCCTTTTTTTGAGCGAAATCGCCTTTCCGACGTAAATCACTTCGTCTTCCGCATTCATCATGAGGTAGACGCCGGGTGCATCCGGAAGCTCTTTTAACAGTTCTTTGATAACGGTCAATACACGGGCCTCGTTTTGTTCTTCAAGAAAGCAGCATCCTCTTCCCCTAAGCCGGGCGACAAGAGCGCGTACACATCTTTGTGATAGGCGTTTAGCCAGTTTTTTTCTTCCGCGGTAAGAAGAACCAAGTCGATCGGTGCAGTGTCGATATAGCAATATGACAAGACTTTAAATCGCATAAACTCTCCGAATTCGCTCTCTCCCGCCGGTTCTACCGCTGTAATATTCTCGATCCGCACCCCGTGCGAACCCGCGCGATAGATCCCCGGTTCGATCGAAACGACCATTCCCGTAGCCAGCGGCACCTCGTTCCAATTGCGACTGATGCTCATCGGCCCTTCGTGAACCGAAAGCCGATACCCGACCCCGTGCCCCGTGCCGTGCTTATAGTCCATCTTGTGCTGCCACAAGGGATACCGCGCAAAGCCGTCCAGCATCGTACCGGTCGCCCCTTTCAAAAAGAGCGCGTTGGCAAGCGCGATATGGGATTTTAAGGTGAGCGTGTAGTCCTTTCTCTCCTCGGGCGTAAGTTCGCCCAGCTTTACCGTACGGGTGATGTCGGTCGTACCCTCTTCGTATTGTCCGCCGCTGTCGACCAACATAAGACCTTTGTTTTCGACCTCGGCGCTCTCCGCTTCGCTAGGAGCGTAGTGGATGATCGCCGCATTCGGGCCGTAGCCCGCGATCGTACCGAAACTGGGCTCGAGAAAACTCTCCGCTTCTGCACGGAATTCTCTTAGTCGCTCGGAAACCTCCCACTCGGTCTTCCCCGCGCCCTGTTCTTCCAACCATCGGAAAAATTTGGTCAGCGCGATTCCGTCTTTTCGATAGGCTTCTTTTAAATTTTCGATCTCAATCTCATTTTTGACGGCCTTTAGATCCGTCGTAGGATTTCTTTTGGAGACGATCTCATAACTCCCCTCGATCGCCGTGTATATTTTTGCATTGGTTCGATTCGGGTCCAGCAATACCGTGAAAGGTTCGGTATTCTCGGACCAAGTGTAGGCGGATTGATAGGGTGCGGTGTATACGCCGTCCAGTTCGAGTTTTTCGCGAATCCCGTCGTCTACTTTGTCTTCGTCGACAAAGAGCACGGCCTTATCCGAATCGACCCAGGCAAAAGCGTAAAATACGGGTGTATACAAGACGTCGTTCCCGCGTAAGTTCAGCAACCAGCAGATATCTTCCGATGCGCCGATCATCGTGGCATTGGCACCGGCTTTCTCGAGTTTTTCACGAAGAGCCGATAGCTTTTCACTTACACTTGCACCCGCGTTTTCGTCCGGCACCGCGTAAATTGGCGCTTTGGAAAGGGCCGGCGCGTCCGGCCAGAGCGCATTGGAGTCGAGCGTCGTTTGCAACGTGCGAGGCGCGATCCCTTCTGCTATTTTTTTGAACTCGGAGATCCCCATCCGCGAACCGTCCACCAGCACGACCGCCCCCTCTTCCAGCTCGGAAAGCTTTTGCTCGATAGTCGGCGTGTCGTCGTTTGCGGTACAGTATAGGTCGATTCCGGAATCCGCAAGTTCGACGCTCGCTTGGAGCTCGTATCGCCCATCCGTCCATACGCCTGCCCAGTCTTTTGCCACAACAAGCGTGCCCGCACTCCCCGTAAAGCCTGAAAGGTGCGCGCGCAATTTATAGCCATCCGCTACATATTCATTTTGATGCGGGTCCGATGTCGGGATTACCGCGGCATCCGCTTCCCACTTTTCCAAATAGGCACGAACTATGTCAATTTTTTGATTCATTCTTTTCTCCTTACCCCAATCAACCTTTGGGACTTCTTTCTCGTCACACAATCTCATTATAACACAGTATGAAAACGATATTATACCACAACTCGCAGTTTTACACGGTACTTTCAATATGTTACGATACGAATATGGAGAAAAAATGAAAATAGCGCCTGTACCCGAATTCTTTTCGGGTAGACGAGGGACGGAGTGATCGAAGAATCGGCGGATGCTCCGAAGGTATCACAGCCTCAGGCTCCGACAAAACCGGCCGTAAGGCTTGCCACAAAACGGAGTCCGTGACTCTCCTACATTATGAAAGTGAGGTACAACTATGTGTGGGATCACCGGTTCCATCGGGAACCTCTCCGCTAAGGAAGTCATCCTGGGCGGCTTGGCGCATCTGGAATACCGCGGTTACGACTCCGCGGGTATTGCGCTGATGAAACCCGGCTCGCTCTTTACCGTAAAGCGCGCCGGAAGATTGCAAAACCTGATCGACGAAATGAAGAAGGACGATACCCGGTACGAAATCGGCATCGGCCATACGCGGTGGGCGACTCACGGAGTCCCCTCCGACAAAAACTCGCACCCCCATACGAATCCGAAAGGGACGATCGCGGTCGTCCACAACGGCATCGTAGAAAACCATAAGGAGCTTCGCGCAGAACTCGTGCGGCGCGGCTACAGCTTCCAATCCGACACGGATACCGAGGTCATCGCGATGTTGCTCGACCTCTACGACTCGCCTGATAAAAGGCAAACCGTGCAAAAAGCGATCGGTCGGCTGGAAGGGGCTTATGCTTTAGGAATCCTCTTCGACGGCGAGGATGCGCTCTACGTCGTACGACACGAAAGCCCGCTGATCGTCGGAATTTCCGACGGGGCAAATCTGATCGCTTCAGATGTACCTGCGATCCTCCCTTATACCGACCGCGTGCTGTATCTTGAAAACGGCGATATGGCGGAACTTCGCGCCGAATCGGTCACCGTATACGACGCGTTCGGTAAAATGGTAGAAAGACCCGTTAAAAAGATCGAGTGGAGCCTAGACGCCGCTACAAAAGAAGGTTATCCGCATTTTATG
>CAZFWK010000049.1:0-523 GCA_964522555.1 uncultured Peptoniphilaceae bacterium
GATCGGGAGGACGAAGTATCAGCTGGAGCGCGTTGGACCCCCTGATGGAGTCACGGTTAATGCAAATGCATTCAGTTCATTTTACTTTATCTCCACTCTGAGCCGCGAGCGATCGCGGTTCTTTTTTTCTGGCGATGCAATAATTATGGCCTCCTGCACGTTAACCATATGAAAGGCGAAGAAATATTGGAATCAAAACCAAAAGGAGGCAAATCATGACAATCGAAAGAACGAAGAAGGGAATTTTAATCGGTAGCGCGATCTTACTTCTGGCGCTATTCGTGTTCACCTTCATGAATCAAACCGTATCCAGTTTTATTTTGGACATCAACCCCAGTATGCAAGTGGAAACCAATCGCATGAATCGGATCAACAAGGTGACTCCGTTAAACGCCGATGCAAAGCAATTATTGGAAGGCTATAATGCGAGAGGAAAAACCGTGGATCGCGCTGTGGAAGAATTAGTCGACCGCCTGATCCTGCAAGGGTATCTCAGACAGACCGATGATAATCGGATTCTGAT
>CAZFWK010000049.1:533-2065 GCA_964522555.1 uncultured Peptoniphilaceae bacterium
GCTGGACCGAAAGACCTAAGAAAAACTCCGTACTATCATCGAGAAGCTGACTGCGGAGCGCTCGATGAAGACGAAAGTGACGACCACGGTGTCCGGAAAAGACGACGATCTTAAAAAGGAAGCCGACGACTTGGGTATTTCGACGGGGAAACTATCGCTGATACGAGAGATCATCAAGAAGGATCCGACAAAAAACGTAAGTCAATTGAAAGATCGTTCGATCCGCGAATTGACCGAGATGGATGACGACGATAAGTCCGAAGCTCCAAAGACCGAGAAGCCCAAGACGGAGAAGCCGAAGACAGAAGCACCCAAGACGGAAGCGCCTAAAACCGAAGCGCCAAAGCCGGCACCGGCGGTTCAATCGTACGACGACGATGACGACGATGACGATGATGACGACGATGACGATGATGACGATGATGACGATGATGACGATGATGATGATGATGATGATGACGGAGACGATGATTAAGTCATAACGCTTACTCCAGGGATCAACGCAAGAAGAAAGGATTGTGTACGTAAGATGCGTACGCAATCCTTTTTTTTCTGCCGTCAATTCGATATTTCACTGTTTTCAATGGCTTCAGATGGGTATCTATACCACAAGCGACAGGAGGGATGAAATGGAACCTTTAACACTGAATCAAGAAAATTTCGGAAAGATGGTAAAAGAACACCAAGGAACCGCCTTGGTCGACTTTTGGGCCACGTGGTGCGCGCCCTGCCGCATGATGTCTCCCATACTCGACGAACTGGCGGAGGAAGCACCGGAAGGTACCGTCATTGCGAAAGTCAATGTAGACCAGGAGCAACAACTCGCGCATGAGTACAAAGTTATGAGCATTCCGACTCTGATCCTCTTTAAAAATGGGATTGAGGTTGAGAGATTTATCGGCGTGACATCCAAAGACAAATTGAAACAGGTTCTATAAGGAGACCAAAATGAGCTTAAAAGACGTAAAAGACAAAGTAGTCGATGCAGCGGAAAGCCTTAAGAAGGACGGCAAGAAGACCGCAGATAAAAAGATCAAAGAAGGCAAAAAAGTAGCGGACAAGACTCTCAAAGCCGGTAAGAAAGACGCCGACAAGAAGATAAAAGAAACAAAAAAATCCGCCGACAAAGTCCTGAAAGAGACGAAAGCGACCGTCGGCAAAAAAGCGGACAAGCTGAAAGATTCAGCCGGCGATGCGGTAAAGACCCTGAAGAAGAAAGCAAAAGACGCGCAGAAGGAAGCCAAAGAATCGGCAAAAGATCTAGGTGAGATTGCGCGACAGGTTGCCGATTCTCCGAAAAAAGCAGCAAAAAAGATCAGCAAGGATTTGAAAAAATAAGAACGCGGGGTGAGCCGTTAAAGGCTCACCCTTTTTGCGCTTGAGTTTAAGATCGTAGATTTTTTGGTTCTCCGCGGTGACCGTCACTGACAGGAATAGCAAAACTCGAATTCACTTGCATTTAAGTACATGAACCCGGTTTTTCGCTACTTCCCGTGCCTGCGGCGGCGGGGTTCGACGAAAACGGCTTCGGC
>CAZFWK010000049.1:2165-10719 GCA_964522555.1 uncultured Peptoniphilaceae bacterium
TTTTTCGCTACTTCCCGTGCCTGCGGCGGCGGGGTTCGACGAAAACGGCTTCGGCACTCGCGATGATTGCAAAGCCGTGCTGCATTGGATATTAAGTACATGAACCGGGTTTTTCAACACCCCGTAGGGCGGCCCCTTGTGCGCCGCCGCTCATAGACCAGGAAATGCATCGTTTGTGTTAGATGGGTGCTTTCTGTGCAAAGGGATCGCGTAATCGAGAATATGAACCCGGATTTGTATTGCCCGATTTATAGAAACATCGATTCATTACTGAATTATACTAGCGGCGTTGGACTAGCCCGACATAGTCGCAGAGAGGCAAACAGACTTCGAAAGGGAGCTCACCAACCCCTAATAACCACAGGGCTCGTCTCTACGTTTGAGCCGAGTTGTGCATTCGGTCATTGACAATGATCGCTCATTTTTGTATGATAGTAGCAATATGATGCGATGAAGAGAAGAGAACCGTTTTCTGGGCTATAGAGAGCTTGTGGTGGTGGAAGCAAGCGCCTACGTGCGGGGAAGATGAACTTGGAGCATGGCTATACGTGATTCTGCGTTAAGGAAGGTCATAGCACCTATTGAGCGAGCCTTTGGCTCGAAAAAAGAGTGGTACCACGATAACTTCGTCTCTTACAGACGGAGTTTTTTTATGTTTTTTTAAAGGAGAAACCCATGGAGAAGAAACCTTATTACATTACAACCCCGATCTACTACCCGAGCGATAATCTGCACCTGGGGCACACGTATACGACGATCATCGCCGACACCGTGAAGCGCTACAAGCAGCTGCAAGGGTATGATGTGTTCTTTACGACCGGTACCGACGAGCACGGGCAAAAGTTGTTGGAAGCGGCGCAAAAAGCGGGGAAAGAACCTCTCGAGTATATCGATCCGATCGTAGAATCCGCAAAAGCGCTATGGAAAAAGCTGGACATTCGCTATGACGCTTTTGTGCGTTCTACCGATCCTGTCCATGCGAAAAATGTAGAGAAGATCTTCCAGAAGCTGTACGACAAAGGAGATATCTACAAATCCTCCTATAGCGGCAATTACTGTACGCCCTGCGAGTCCTTCTGGACCGACGCGCAGCTTGCGGACGGTAACTGCCCGGACTGCGGAAGACCCGTACACAAGCACGAGGAGGAGTCGTACTTCTTCCGGCTTTCCAATTACACGGATCGATTGCTCGCGCTCTACGAAGAAAACCCGAACTTCATCCTCCCTGAATCTCGTAAGAATGAGATGGTCAACAACTTCCTGAAGGAAGGCTTGGAAGACCTTTCGGTTTCACGCGAGACCCTCACATGGGGGATCAAGGTTCCGTTTGATCCGAAACATACGATCTATGTGTGGATCGACGCCCTTTCCTGCTATCTGACGGGAGCCGGAATGGGGTCCGACGAAGCGCAATTTGAGCGCTTTTGGCCGGCCGATATTCACTTAGTCGGAAAGGAAATCGTGCGCTTCCACGCCATTATTTGGCCCGCCATCCTGATGGCAGCGGAACTGCCCTTGCCGAAGCAAGTCTTTGCACACGGGTGGATCCTTTTTGATCAGGATAAGATGAGTAAATCTAAAGGGAATATCATGTACGCGGAACCCATCATCGACCTGTACGGGGTCGACGTGCTTCGCTACTTTGTGCTTCGCGAATTCCGCTTCGGTTCGGATGGCGACTTCACAAAAGAGAAACTCTTAAAGCGCATCAACTCGGACCTTGCAAACGACCTCGGAAATCTCGTTTCTCGCACGGTTGCGATGGTAGAAAAGTATTTTGACGGCACGATTCCCGCACCGGTTACAAAGACCGAGCTCGATGCGGAGGTCGAAGCGCTCTTAACCGGAATCGCAGATCTGGTGGAAGATCGGATGGCGGTTCTCGATTTCTCGCAGGCTCTGGAAGAAATCTGGAAGGGGATCCGCCGACTCAACAAGTATATCGACGAAACGACCCCGTGGATCCTCGGAAAAGAGGGCGAAACGGATCGGCTTTCGGCTGTGATGTATCTCTTATGCGACGGACTTCGCATTATCGCGACACTTTTGAAGCCCTTTATGGAGCAAACCGCTCTGACGATGCAGACGCAATTGGGCTTACCGAATCTTTCCTATGAACAAGTGCGAGAATTCGGGGTTACCAAACCCGGAACGATTGTGAAGAAGAGCGAGAATATGTTCCAACGCTTGGATGTCCCGAAAGAAATCGAAAGACTGACACTGGCGAACGACAGCCTGATCGAAGAGAGAAAAAAAGCGAAGGGGATCGTCGAAGAAGTAAAAGAAGAAGTCGTAGAGGAAGTGCAAGCGATCTCGATCGATGATTTTGCGCGCGTGCAAATGAAAGCGGGGGTCGTGCTCTCCTGCGAAAAGCATCCGAAAGCCGACAAGCTCCTCGTATTCCAAGTGGATTTGGGCACGGAAACCAGACAGATCGTATCGGGGCTGGCGGCCTACTACAAGCCCGAAGAACTGGTCGGACGGCGCGTCATCGCGGTCACCAATTTGCTGCCCGCAAAGCTTCGGGGAATCGAATCGCAAGGAATGCTGCTGACCGCCGAGTCAAACGGCGTCGTAACTCTGCTCTCTACGCATGAGGAGGTTGCACCCGGCGCGGAGGTGTCGTAATGCGCCAAATCATCGACAGCCATGCGCATTTGGATGATCCCGCATTCAGCAAGGACCGTGAAGAACTCGTAGCGGCTATGCCTGCGCAAGGGCTTTTATTCGTGATCAACCCCGGTTCCGACATCCGGAGTTCGGAGCGAGCGGTGGAACTGGCGAAGCGAATCAAGCGAGTCTACGCCGCTGTGGGAACGCATCCGCACGAAGCGTCCGCCTACGACGGGCTTACGGAACTGGCCTATATGGAACTCGCCAAGTGCGAAAAAGTGGTCGCGATCGGGGAGATCGGGCTCGACTACTACTACGAAAACTCGCCGACCCTCATCCAACAAGAAGTATTCAAGAGACAAATTCAGCTCGCATGCGAACTCGATTTGCCGATCATCGTCCACAGTCGCGACGCCGACGAAGACTGCTATCGGATTCTAAAAGAAAATTTGGGACCGAAGAAGGGCGTTATGCACTGCTACAGCGGCGACTACGCGAGCGCGCTACGCTATATCGAGCTCGGAATGTATATCTCATTAGCCGGGACCGTGACCTTTAAGAAAGCGCCGAATCCGCAAGAAGTCGCGCAAAAGATCCCGCTCGAGCATCTTTTGATCGAAACAGACGCACCCTATCTAACGCCCGTTCCCTTTCGAGGAAAACGAAACGAGCCCGCTTATGTACACCATGTCGCGGAGCGAATCGCCCAGATCAAGGGAATCGGGATCGACAAGGTGATCAATCATACGAGAGAAAATGCAATTCGCCTCTTCAACCTGCCGACATCGCCATGATTAAGGAGACGATCATCGTAGAAGGAAGAGACGATATTCAAGCCGTGAAAGCCGCGGTAGACGCGCATGTCATCGCGACGGGCGGTACACACTTCGGGGCGGAGAAGCTCGCGGAGATTCGCTTCGCCTACGAGCGGACGGGGATCATCGTGTTAACCGACCCCGACTACGCGGGTATGCGCATCAGAAAGAAGATCGCAACACAGATTCCGGGTGCGAAGCATGCGTATTTGCCAAGGAAGAGCGCGCAGGAAAAAGGACGTGCCGGCGTGGAGTACGCGAGTGTCGATACGATACGAGCGGCTCTCGCCAATCTCCAAACGGAAGAAGAGGAGAGGGTCTCGTTCGATATGCGCATGCTGTTTGCGTTGGGGCTAACGGGCTCGGAAGCGGCATCGAAAAGGCGTACGGTCGTGGCGGACCATTTGGGAATTGGGGATTGCAATGCGAGGCAATTCTTGCACCGCTTGAATCGCTACGGCATTACAAAGGAGGCGCTGGATAAAGCCCTCGAGGAAACCGATGGAAAATAAAAGACTGTACACATCCGCAGCCATCATGAAAAGCATCGAAAAAGGCGGCTTGCGGCTGTCGAAAAGCTTGGGGCAAAACTTTTTAAAAGACGGAAATATCGTCCGGAAGATCTGCGATACGGCAGAAATTACGGAACACGACGCGGTATTGGAGATCGGGCCCGGGATCGGCACCTTAACAGAAGAACTCAGCTTACGGGCGAAAAAAGTGATCGCGGTCGAAATCGACAAACACTTGATTCCCGTACTGGAAGAGAATTTGAAAGAGCGGCCGAATGTCAAAATCGTCCACGCGGATATTCTCAAGACCGATGTGGATGCCCTCCTGGAAGCGGAAGCGCAGGGGATGCGGGTTTTAGTTGTCGCGAATTTGCCGTACTATATTACGACGCCGATCCTTACGGGCCTTCTCGCATCGAGCGCTCGGATCTTCAGCATTACGGCGATGATGCAAAAGGAAGTGGCGGAAAGGCTGAGTGCTACGCCCGGCACCTCGGCGTACGGGAGTCTGAGCGTATTTGCCCAGTCCTACGCGGTGTCGGAGGTGGCCTTTACGGTCCCGCCTACCGTGTTCATCCCGCAACCGGCGGTTTCTTCCGCCGTAGTGCATATGGTGCTGAAGGAAAAGGATGCGTCTCGAGACGAGGGCTTCTTCGCATTTGTGCGCGCGTGCTTCGGGCAGAGAAGAAAGACGCTGGTAAACGCGCTCTCCCATCAAACGGAAATTCCCAAAGATGAGATCCGAACGGCGTTGATTGCCGCGGGATTAGCGGAGAATGTGCGAGCGGAGGCGCTTACAGGCGACGAATTGTTGTCACTCTATAAATCCCTGTTGTGATTAATTTGCACAATGGGGGGTATAGATGAAGCAGGAAGGCGGTGAGTCCAATGGACAAAAAAGTAGTAGTATACACCAGTAACACTTGCCCTTATTGCACGATGGCAAAAGATTATTTAACCGATAAAAAAGTGGATTTCGAAGAGAAGAATATTCAAACCGATAAAGCGGCTCGCGATGAGCTGATGAAAATGGGTCATCTAGGCGTACCCGTAATCGTTGTAGACGGCGAAGAGATTGTGGGCTTCGACCAACAAAAATTGGATAATCTGCTTGTTTAGTGAAACGGGAACACGGAAAACATAAACCCGCGAGGCTTTCTGACTAGAAAGCGCTCGCGGGTTTTTTCTATTCTTTTCCTAATTCATAAAAAGTTTTTACCATTACGCCTGTGGCACCCTTCGGCAGATACCGCTCGGGTTTCGACAAAAATGCCGTCCCCGCGATATCCAAATGGAGCCAAGGCACTTCGTTTACAAAGTGTTCCAGAAAGAGGCCTGCGGTAATGGCGCCGGCCCAGCGGTCGCCGTAGTTTTTTACATCGCCGATCGTACCTTTGATGAGATCGCGGTAGGAGTCATGCGAAGGGAGTAGCCAAATCGGCTCGCCTGCCGCTTCGGATGCCTTCTTCACATCGTGGAACAGGGATTCGTCGTTGGTGACGGCACCGGAGTAGGTGCTACCCAGCGCGACGACGCATGCACCGGTAAGGGTTGCCGCATCCACGATTGCTTCAGGATTGCACTCGGTGGCTGCGTAGTATAGCGCATCGGCCAAAGTGACGCGCCCCTCGCAGTCGGTATCCAATACTTCGATCGTCTTACCCGACATGGAGCCGATGATGTCGCCGGGTTTGTAGGAGTAACCGGAGATCATATTTTCGCATGCGGCGACTACCGCTACGACATTTCGTTCGCCTTTGTTTTTCGCTAAGGCGTACATCGCGCCGATCACGGCGGCGGCACCCGACATATCGCATTTCATATCGACCATACCCTTTGTGGGTTTGAGCGAGTAACCGCCGGAGTCGAAGGTGAGGCCTTTTCCGACTAAGACGAGCGACTTTTCCTCTTCTCCTTGCGGCAAGTATTCCATCCGGATCAAGCGAGGCGGTTTACCGGAGCCCTTCGCAACGGAAAGGAAAGCTTCCATGCCGAGGTGTTCGATCTCTTCTTCGTCAAAAATCGTCACTTTGACACCCAACGGCTCAAGCGTATCCTTTGCCAAATTGGCTAAATGCTCGGGAGTGAGCACATTCGGCGGCTCATTGACGAGATCTCTCGCCAAAGATACGCCTTCCATCAGCGTCTCGATCTCTTGTAAGATTTCTTCTTTGCCGTCCATCCACTTGGCTTCCAAGCAGATCGACAGATCCGGCTTTGCAGATGGCTTGGCTATGGTCTTGTATTTATCGAATGCGTATTCGTTTTGCAAAGCCCCTTCTAAGATCGCCTTTAGAGCGAGAGGGTCTGCCAATTCCGGAATTTCCGGAATGATAAAATTCGCTTGTTCGATCTTTAGATCGCACACCGCCTTCAGTGCCTGATACGCCATCGTGCGCAGCGATTCGTAATCGAGTTTTTCTCTTTCTCCTAATCCGACCAGGATCAGGTTTTCATGCCCCGGGGTGATATCCGCGTATATTTCTCCGAGTTTTCCCTCGAAACGCCCACCGCTCGTAAGCCATTCGCGTGTCGACTCGCTCACTTCCTCGGGAAGTGTACCCGAAAACACGGGTAGGATGCGAATATCCCCTTGTTTTTCAAATGTAATCTTCAATGAAGCACCTCCAAATATCGTTCTCATATCATCATACCCGATTGGAATGGTGAAACACAAAAATATTACAAAAATCTTTCGCAATTGTTACAAATGAGCGTATAAATTGACTCGGTTTCGAAGATTTGCTATAATGACGTATCACAAAAAAGGAGGAGTAAACAATGAAGAAAGTAGTAGCAATCTTATTGGTACTTAGCATGGCAATCGCTTTGGCAGCATGCGGAGGCGGTGGAACCGCAGCAACAGAAGCAGCTGCAGCTGGCCCGAAAGCAGGTACATATACGGGTGAAGCAAAAGGGCATGGCGGAGATCTGAAGGTCGATGTAACTATCGGCGAAGACGGTAAGATTACCGAAGTAAAAGCACAAGAAAACTCTGAAACACCGGAAATCGGTGGCGCAGCGATTGAGACCCTTGCAAAATCCGTTGTTGAAAAGAACGGCGTTGAAGGCGTAGAAGTTGTCTCAGGCGCAACTGTATCGAGTGAAGCTTTCATCAAGGCAGTAACTGCAGCAGTCGACCAAGCGAAATAAGACAAAATAAAACAGCGGAGACCATTGTGTATCCGCTGTTTTATTTTTTAGAGTCCTTTTGCGACTTCGAGTGCTTTGTCGTAGTCGGGATGGTCGTGATTTTCTGTTACGTACTCGATATAGCGAATCACACCGTCTGCATCGATGACGACGATTCCGCGATTTAAGAGTCTTAGTTCCTCGATCAAAAACCCGTATTTCGTGCCGAAGTCTGCGTCTTTGTGGTCGGAATAGACGCCGATTTGGTCGACATCGTACTCTTCTGCAAATCGCTTCTGTGCGAAGGGTAGGTCCATGGAGATAGTGAGGATTTGAACGCCTGGCAGCGCGGCTGCTTCGTCGTTGAATCTCTTCGTTTGCATTTGGCATACGCCGGTATCGAGTGAAGGGACGACGCTGATGATTCGGACGCCCTTCGTGTCTTTCAGTGAATAGGGAGTCAGATCGTAAGTGAGCACGGTAAAGTCCGGTGCGGTTTGTCCAACTTCGAGCGCATTTCCAACGAGTGTAATCGGGTTTGAACCCATGGTGTGTTTGTCGGTTCTGGTCATGAATAGCATCCTTTCTGATAGCCTTTGTTATATGTACCCACTTTCGTCGGACATTTCGGAAGATGAACCTTTTTTTACAGAAATTGACCCGTTTACATGACAAACCCTTGCTTTATGGTATAATTGGTGCATATCGTGGAAAGGAGGCGCATCATGCCCATTGTTGGAATCGTTGTGGGACTGCTTTTGCTCTTGCTTTTCGGAAAACTCCTTAAGATGTCGGCAAAAATCATCGTGCGACTCTTCATCAACGGAATTGTGGGTGCGCTCACGCTGTTTGTGCTCAATACGATCGGCGGGCCTTGGGGCTTGTCGCTCGAAATCACCACGCTATCGGCATTAGTTGCGGGATTCTTCGGCTTGCCGGGCGTGATTCTGATGCTTTTGATTCGATAAATCATAAGGAAAGTATTTTGGTAGGAGGAAATTAGATGGCAGATGTAAAATTACATGCCGATGCCCGTGCAGGCGTTGGCAAGAACAAGGTAGATAAGATCCGCGCGGAAGCGAATACCCCGGGGATTTTATATAGGAAAGGGGAAGAAAATCTCCCCGTTAAATTCGCTTCGGGTGCGTTTGAAAAGGTGTTTAAAGAAGCCGGCACCAGCACCATTATCGATGTGATCATTGAAGGGCAAACCTATCCTTCGATCATTAAAGACGTACAAAGACACCCGTTCAAGAATCTGTTCTTGCATGTGGACTTCCAAACCATCCGCATGGACGAAAAACTGAAACTCAGCGTTCCGATTACGCTCGAAGGGAGAGACGAAATCCGACTCCAACCTTCCGTGTTGAACCAGCTCTTAAACGAACTCGAAATCGAGTGCTTGCCGGGCGATATTCCGGACGAAATCAGCTACAATGTAAGCGATATGGATTTCGAAACGCCGGTTCACGTAAAAGACTT
>CAZFWK010000050.1:0-10692 GCA_964522555.1 uncultured Peptoniphilaceae bacterium
GGAGCTACTGAGCGGATTCGAACCGCTGACCTGCTGATTACGAATCAGCTGCTCTGCCAGCTGAGCCACAGTAGCAAGAATCAAACTGACTCTGATTATAGCGGATAATTTCATTTTTGAAAAGGGGTTTGTAAAGATTATTTGAGAATTGTGCAAAAAGGGGATGCGGCAAAGCCATCCTTGGCTCCGGCTTTGCCGCGATGGGGACTACTGCACTCGGTTGCGTTATCCGGGTGAGTAGGAGCCGACTTGAATTAAAAGGTGAATGGTTGTAACTGATACTTGATTACAAACAAACAACCTTGTGAAGAATCGTATCACAAGGTTGGGTGTTTGTGTTAAAACGAATATTTTTCTTTTTTATGTTCTAATAAATTCTCTTTATCGATTAATAGGTTTCTTTGAATACTTCGAAGTACGCTTGCGGATGGTCGCACGCCGGGCATACGATGGGCGCGCCTTCTCCGGTGTGCACATAACCGCAGTTGTCGCATTTCCACTCGACGACTTCCGGTTTCTTAAACACGGTGCCATCTTCGAGATTCTTGAGAAGCTTCAGGAAGCGTCTTTCGTGGCGCTCTTCCACTTCCGCGATTTCGGTAAATACATAGGCGATATTGTCGAAGCCCTCTTCTTTTGCAATCTTCGCGAATTCGGGATACATATGCGCGTGCTCTTCGTACTCGCCTGCCGCAGCCGCTTTCAGATTGGCTTTGGTATCTTGCAGGTTTACGGGGAAGGATGCGGTGATTTCGATTGGGTCGCCTTCCATGACATCGCGCAGGAATTTGTAGAAGCGCTTTGCGTGTTCCTGCTCGTTTCGCGCCGTCTCTTCAAAAATATTGCTGATTTGAACATAGCCTTCCTTCTTAGCCTGGGAAGCGTAATATGTATAGCGCCCTCTGGCTTGCGACTCCCCTGCGAAAGAGGCCATCAAATTGGTTGCGGTTCTTGATCCTTTCAATTCCATAACAGATTCTCTCCTTTCAAGTAATACGGATCTATTATACCATTCTTGCGAGTCGGATGCTTGCCATTCTCCAAGTCGCATTCGACTCCTCGTTCTCTGATATACTCTTTCCAATGAGTGGGAGGTGGCATTTTGAAGTGTATATTAGATTTCGATAATACGATGGGGATACACGGTCGCGATATCGACGACGGTATAACTTGGATGTTTTTGGAAGGGCGTGCCGATGTCGCACTGCTGGGCGTGACTACGACATACGGCAACGGCACAGTCGATGAGGTAAACCGCATGACGGAGGAGATGAAGGCACGGATTGGGGTTTCGACGCCCGTCTACTACGGATCCGGCAAGGGTGCTGGCTATGATTCCGAAGCCGCTAGGTGGCTTGCGGATACCGTCTGCAAGAGCCCTGGTGAGATCACCCTTTTTGCAATCGGTTCGATGGCGAATGTATATGGCGCTTCGCTACAGAACCCGAAGTTTTTCGAAGATTTGGGAAGGTTGATCTTTATGGGCGGGATTACGGAACCGCTTCAGGTCGGCGATCGAATCATGCACGAGCTGAACCTCTCAACGGACCCGCTCGCATCGTCAAAAGTATTGGCACGAGCGGAGCGCGTTACGGCCGTCACCGGGAATGTCTGTTTGCAAATGCCCTACGGAGATCATTTTCTTTCCATGCTGCAAGACCATAAAGAACACCCGGCAATCTCTTGGATCTTGGAGAAGCTCTCCGGATGGATTCACTACGAAGGCGGCGTGTATCATACCGACCACGTATACCTGTGGGACGCGCTGACCTCTCTCTACGCACTGTATCCCGAGTGTTTTCGCATAGAGGAGCGCAGTATCGCTCCGAGTGCTATAGAGCTTGCTTCAGGACGTCTCGTGCCGAATCCAATCGGGCGCAATCGCAGGATCGACACCATAGTCGAGGTGCGAGAAAAGGAGCGGCTGCAGTCGATCCTGATCGAGGCCTGGAGGAATCTCTCCTTTACATCCGATTCTCCCACACCGCGTTCATAAAGTCGGGTTCCAAGTATTGCTGAATCGTTCGCAGGGTATCTTCGTTTCGGATCGGGCGATCGGGCTTTCGGTATTCCGTAAGGGCGAAGGCACACCAAGTGAACGCACGCCAATATAAGTAAGGGGTATAGATGCGAATTTTATCCGCTCGATCGGGATCCGGTCGAGCGTTTTTTTCATACTGAAAAAGAAGCTCTCTTTTCTCCCTTTCCGAGAAGACGCTTTTCGTCTTCCACAAGGTGGAGGTCGGAGACCAAAAGTGCACTAAGTCCTGAACGGCGTCGCTCAATACGGGTTTCTCCCAGTCGATCACATAGGAGTCATTCTTTCCAATGAGAAAATTGTGTGAATTCAACTCCGTGTTATTGATGCAAAGAGACGGGTTTTCGGTAAAGATCGGATGGTCGGAAAGCCCGCGGTGGAGCCTTTCTCGTGCGCGATCGAACACCCGCTTCGCACCGATCTCCACATGCGGACTGTCCCATACGGGTTCCATTAAGCGCTCCCCTTCCGCGAGCCTCGCCCCCATTAGATCCGCTTCGATCAAAAAATGGGAATCTGCGAGCACGGGCAGGGCGTGGATCGTGCTCAAAAGGCGCATCGCGGTGATGGCGTCTTTTTCGTATTGAAGCGGCTTGCCCGGTAAAAATTCCATCAGGAGCCAGTCGAAAGGCCACTCAACACGACTCCGATCCATTGCAAACACTCGAGGCGTCACACCGGACTCCTCCAGAACTCGTAACGACTCGTATTCATAGGCGATCTGATTCTCTACCGGGATTTGGCTCCCCGTGTTCAGTCGCAATACATAGTCCGCATTCGCAGTCACTTTGTAATTGCGATTGTATTCACCGGCTGCGAGAAATGAAACGCTCTTTTCGCCTCCCCCCAATACCGGATCCAACCCGCCATTCCGGACAAATTCCGCAATGCGCTTATCGTCTCTCATTCAACCATCTCCTCACCAAGCGTTCGGTACGCGTGCTTTTCATACCCGGCCGATTCACCCAATTCCGCAAATCTTCTTCTGTATCGAGATCGCGTTTCATGCCGATCGAAGCCACGGTCGCTCCTTGCTCTTTCAAATGAGCAATCGTGGCCTCGTATACGCTTTCCGATCCCCACTTTGCGGAAATCCCGAAGGGATCGTAGAAAAGCGATTTCATTCCGATAAAAAAATAGCCCCCGTCCTCCACCGGCCCCAGCACGATGTCGGAGTGGTCGAGTGCACGAAAAGCCTCCAAAATCTCCGTAACCTGAAGGTCCGGTACATCGGAACCGATCAGCACGACCTTCTCGTATCCGAGCGCGAGAACTTCTGCGATCGCATTTTTCATGCGATCCCCTAAACTTTCGCCGGTTTGCGATCTGCGGTCGCACGCTTCCGGAAGGCAGCCTTCCAAGCGCTCCCACTCGCGGTCCGGCGTAATGTAGGCAAAGCAGGGCGTATTGCTTTTATCCAGCTCCGAGGCGATATCCGTCAGCATATGCCGATGCAATTCGGCACACTGCTCTTTCGACAGGAAGCCCTCGAGCCTCGTCTTCGTGTGTCCGGGGATCGGGACTCTAGTAAATAAGATGATTGCATTCATTTCTTCGCCTCCCGATAGTTCTTCGCAAGTTTTTCCGGAGAGACCCCGAGTATATATCGAATCTTTACGCTATGCATGTAAAGCAGGGTCCTAAGCGTCCCTCCCTCCACAAATCGCCTCGCAGAGGTGCCGATCGGGACTTTAAGCACCGACACTTTCCCTGCGCGGTGCAGTCTGATGGAGAAATCCCAATCCTCCATAATCGGAATCTCCTGAAATCCGTTTAAGCGGACGAATACCGATCGTCTCACAAAAAGCCCCTGGTCTCCGAAGATGAGCCGCAGATGCTTCGCGCGACGATTCGAATTTCGTGCGATATAGCGCAATAGCGCGCTGTCGGCGTCGTAAAAGAAGAGGGAAAAGCACCCGCCCAAAGCCCCTCTCGAGATCGCGCTTCGCATAGCCTTTCCGGCTCCGGGATCCGGGATACTGTCCGCATGCAAAAACCACAGGATATCTCCAGATGCGAAGCGAGCGGCCGTGTTCATTTGAATCGCCCTTCCCTTCTTCGTTGAAAGAACCGTCACGCCGGTCATTTCAGGCGGTTCGTAGCCCGGATCGCTTTGCCCGTCCGCAACGATGATTTCGTGTATCCCTTCCATACCGAGCAACTCGGGCAGAAGGCGCGTAAGATTCGCCCTCTCGTTTCTCGCCGGGATGATCACGGAGATCTTACGCGTTCGCATAATAGTGGATAAGTTCGAAATTCCATTTG
The DNA here is from genome assembly GCA_964522555.1 of uncultured Peptoniphilaceae bacterium. Taxonomy (GTDB): domain Bacteria; phylum Bacillota; class Clostridia; order Tissierellales; family Peptoniphilaceae; genus JAAYQA01. Next base: position 4,304 of record CAZFWK010000050.1, read on the forward strand.
ACACTGACTTCACCGCCTTCGGACAAATTGGGGTCGACATCGGTAATCGCTTTAATTCGTACGCCGCCAAAGTCGAGAGTCAGTAGGGTGCGCGTACCGAGATAGCGGCTCGAAACCACTTTTCCGACTGCACCGGTTCCGTCCTCCGCTCGTTCTATCGCTTCGGGATGGATCATCAACACGCCTTTTCCGTCTCCTTCGGACACCCGTATCTGAAGCGCTCCCGCTTCAAATACACCGCCGCGTACTTCCCCCTCCACGCGATTGTAGTCCGCCATAAAGGCTGCGACTCGTTCCGATTTCGGGTATCGAAATATCTCTTGCGGTGTACCGGTTTGGAGGATCGCGCCTCCTTGCATGACGCATATCGCGTCGGAATAGCGCATGGCTTCTTCCCGGTCGTGCGTCACGAAAACGCTCGTGATCCCTAAGCTTTTTTGCAGCGAAAAGGTGAGTTGTCGCATGTCTTCTCGCAAATTCTCGTCTAAACTCGAAAAAGGCTCATCCATCAGCAGAACCTCAGGCTCGAGCACGAGCGCCCTTGCCAATGCCACCCGCTGCTTTTGCCCCCCGGAGAGGGTAGCGGGATCTCTTTTCGCATACTCTACCAGCCGCACCCGATCGAGCATTTCCAGAGCTCGCTGTTCTCGGCTTTTTTTCGGAATCTTTTGCATGCGTAGGCCATAGGCGATATTCTCAAGTACCGACAAATGCGGAAATAGAAGGACTTCTTGGAACAGAAGGGTCGTCCTTCTCGTATGGATCGGCGCATGGGTGATGTCTCTTTTGCCGACTTTCACCGTACCCGAATCCGGTTGCACGATTCCCGCGATACACCTAAGCGTCGTGGTCTTCCCACATCCGCTCGGTCCCAATAAGGAAAGGACGCGCCCCTTCTCGACCGAAAAGGAGATCTCTCGCAAGACATGCGCTTCACCGAAAGATTTAGACAGTCGGGTTATATCCAATTGACTCATCGCTTTCCCCCTTCCTGCCGAGTGTCAGACGACTGATTCCCTTGTGGATCGTCCAAAGAGCCAATACACTCGTTATTAAAAACAATACTGCCATCGCGGACGCAACGGTTCGGTCGCCACTTTGCAGAAACGGAAATAAGAGAAGCGCAAACGTCGTCACTTGGCCGCCGCCGATCAAATAGGTTAAGAAATACTGGCTAAAGGATACGATAAAGCACATAATGGCGGCCGTCAAGACTCCCGGAAGCATCATCGGGATGCTCACGCTCCGGATCGTCTGCAGCCTCGTCGCGCCCAGATTTCGGCTGATCAGCTCGTAGTTTTCTCCGATTGCCGCGTAGGTATCGCGCAAGATAAATACGGCATACGGAATACAAGGCAGGATATGAACGAGAAAGACGCCCAAAACGCGATTGGCCAGCCCCATGCGGATCATCTGCACATGAAGACCCATCGCGATCGTCGTCGCGGGGATGATCATCGGAGCAAACAGGATGGATTGCACGATCTTTTTCCCTCGAAACTCCCGCAATGCCAGCGCTTTCGCCGCAGGTAAACACAAGAGTATCGTTGCAAAAGAGACTCCGGTTGAGAGCGCAATGCTGAAACCGAGGGTCTCAAGCGTCCCTCTTTGATCGACAAACAGATACTTCCATGCGCGAAGACCCCAATTCCCGGGGGTGAGAGAAGGCCACGTCCACGAAGAAGCGACGCTCCAAACGGGAAGAAAGAAAAGCGGAAGTAAAATGAGGCCGGCGCTTGCGATCGCGATCCACTTTGCGATTCGGCTTCTCATAGATCTTCCTCCTCTTTACGCGTCAATCGGTGGTATAAGATGGCGAATCCCCCGGCTATCAGCGCAATGAGTACATTATACACCATCGAAATTGCGCGGGAACCGAGGTTCGCGTTCGTGTAAGCCAGATAAGCCTCGACCGGTAGTGCCTTGGGAGTCGTCGCCCCCAGTAAAAACGGGGTCTCGTATGCACCGAATGAGAAAGCAAATAGGATCAGGAAAGCAACGGACGCAGGCGCTGCGCTAAGCGGAAGCGTAACCGTCCAAAACATCCGAGCGGGATCCGCGCCGAGATTTCTTGCAACGGGTTCCCACTTCGCGCGAATTCGCTTTAGGATATCGTAAAGTGTCACCGCAACATAGGGAGCGCCTTTCCAGAGATACACGAGTATGATCCCCCAGCCGCTTTTGTCGTACAAGAGAGCGGGAAACTGCGAGGGATCGGAGATGAACCCGAGAAAAAACGCGATGCGCGCGACCAAGCCCGACTGCGAAAGCACCGTCTGTACGAGCAAAATCGCCACCAGATGCGGTACGAGTACCGGAATATGCTGAATCGCGATGAACGGTCCGCTCTCTTTCATATGAGACAGCAAAAAGGCGATCCCATATCCGATCAAAACGGATAAGAAGGAGGATACCCCGGCGATCTTGAAGCTAAACCGCATGCTCACCCAAAACGCATCGCCTGACAAAACTTCTCGGTAATACGACAAATTGGGTAACCCGCCGCCATTCATCCCCAGCCCGATACTTTCTAAGACCCCGGAAGCCAATCCTGTAACGAAAAAAAACACGACAAAAAGAAGCGCGGGACTGACTAAGACCCACGCCCTTTTCCGTGTCATTTTATGATTCATTGGCGACTTGTTCGTTCCAGATTTCTTCGATTAACGGTACGAGGTTCGCGGGGAGTTCCGGAATTCTCTTCTCCGAAAGCTCTGTAAGAGAGAGCGTCGCGATTCCCTGATCACTTGCATTCAACATCGATTTTTGTTCCTCGGTTAATTTTGCTTCATCCAATACCGGCATATCGCCCCAAGCTTTCGGGTCGTATTTCGAAGCTTGCGCCTCGACCGAGAGGATGACATCGGCGAGTGCCATCGCCCCTTCCTTATTCGACGCATTGTGTGCAATCGCGACAAAATGCGTATTGCCGATCATTCCTTTGTCGAAGACGAAGGTTCGTGTGGTATCGGAAAACTCTCCGTTTTGAATTTTGGAGGTGGCTTCGTTCGGATTATAGCTCATACTCATGTAGATCTCGCCGTTCGCGTAGAGATTGTTCAGCATCGCGGTGTCCGCCGGGTACGTCTTACCCGCATTCCAAAGATAGGGCTCGAGTTCATTTAAATACGACACTACGGGTTGCATCATTTCGGAAAGCTGTTCTTTCGAAAGATCTCGGTCCATAAAAGCCTCATAGTCGGTAAGCTCGTGGATCAAGTTCCGTACGAAGGCGCTCGCCGTAAAATCGGGCATCGCGGCGTACGTGAACTTCCCGGAGTTTTCCTTCGCCCATTCGAGGAGTGCCTCCGCACTTTTCGGCGGTTCTGTGATTTTTTCGCTTTCGTAGACGAGGACCATTTGCGCTTTGCCGTATGGAGCTTCGTAGAATTTCGTTTCCGTACCGAAGTCGAACGCGATATCCGGTGCATTTGCGTCGATGAAAGCATCGAAATTTGGCAAACGGTCTGCGAATGGACCGTACAGCAAACCCTGTTCCATCGCGGCATAGAAATTCTCTCCGTTGATCCAGATCAGATCAATCGAGCCGTCTTTCTTTCCCGCTGCTTGTTCATTGCGCAAGAGGTTCAGCACTTCGTCGATCCCCATTCCGACGCGATTTACGGTAATATTATACTTTTCTTTTGCCAAAGCCGCCAGATCCTTGTCGACCCAAGTATTGTATTGCTGAAATCCGCCGAAACCATAGAAGTTCACGGTTGTACCCGAAGCCGCTTGCGAGATCTTCGAAAAATCGGCGCTTTCGCTTACGGAAACGGGATCGGTGGCAGGCTGTGTTTCGGAGGCACCGCAAGCGGTGAACAGCAGGATGAGGGCTACGAGTATTGCGGCTAGTTTTTTATTCATGATTTTCTTCTCTCCTTTTTAAGAATTTTTTCCCCGGAATCGAGATCAATCCCAATAGGAGTAAAAAAGCGATCGCCAGATAAAACGATCCGCTGCCGATTTCATGCGATTTATCTCCGATATTGACATACGCGAGGATCCCCGGGAGCGAGCCGAGTGTGGTTGCCAAGAAGTAGTCTCCGAACTTTACATTCGATAAACCGGCGCTGTAACTCACGATCTTAAAGGGGAACAACGGGATGAGCCGAAGGAGCAGAATCAGAAGAAAGCCGTTCATACCCCAATCGAATGTGACGAGCTTCCCCTTTAGATGCTTTTGCATAAAGCTCTGCCCCAGAAAACGCGCCAGCCAAAACGCGATCACCGCGCCCGCTACCGAGCCGATCACCGTGAGTACGGTGCCCCAAGCCAAGCCGAAGGTCATCCCGCCGGCGATGACGATCACGGAATCCGGAAACAAAACGAGGGGCAATACGGTCAGCAGGAGCACGTAGACGGCGAACGCCCAAATGCCTTGCGCTTCGATGAAACGGCGAATGTCATCTTGCGAAATGTCGTAACGCCGGGTGATATACATCGAAACCGCCAAAAGGACGAGTAAAAAGATCCCGATTCCCACTTTATTCCAATGTATTTTCACTTTTTTATCCATAGAATCTCACCTTTAAGCGATTCGTCCACTTTTTCCCTAGACTCGTGTGTTCCTGCTTGATCCGCATGGGATCGTCATCGAACAGGAGATCCAAGATGTGAACCGCTTCTTTTCCACCCGATCGCATCGACTCTACACATTCCTGGCAATAGGTGACTACCATCTCGGTCGTGGCGCTATCCGCCCTTCTTTTCGTATGGGCGCGTGCAATCTCGGGCTCCGTAAGAGACACTACGGCACCGGCTCCGCAACAAAGCGTCCTTTTCCGGTTCTCCGGTAATTCTTCCCATTCGAAGCCCATGCGGGACAATAAGGATCGGACCCCTTCGTGGATCGTGGGTTCAAACCGAGTCGGGCAAGGGTCGTGTAAAGTAATCGCATGGGAGAAGACCGCATTTCTGCCGACAAAGTCGTCCGGAGTCGCATGTTCCGCCAGTACTTCATAGAGCGAACGCACTTCCAGTTCGGGGCTCATGGTGCCGAGTGTGATAAAGCAATTCTGACACCCAGTAATCACACGACGAATCCCGCCGGTTTTAAACTCTTTTCGTAACTTTTCGTAGTATCCCTCGAAGCTCTGCGCTTGCCCGGTGTAATACGTCGGCTTCCCGCAACAAGCATTGTAAAAGCCGCAACCTCCCAACCTTTCATCGAGAAAGGTCCGCACACGTCGGACGAGTTCGGGGCTGTACGCCTGCAGTCCGCAACCCGGAAAGAATACCGTGTCGCACTCGCCATCGGGCTTTCTGTGCATCAGAGAGGAAAAGCTCAAGCGCTGGTGTAACTCGACCCCGCCGAGATTCCACTCTTTCGGGAGTTTTTCGTCCAGTTCCGCACAAGCATCTTCTCGTAGCGATAGCATGATCGCTTTGATATCGATCCCTTTGGGGCAAACGGCCAAGCAATAATTGCAAAGCATACAGGAATAAGGGAGTGCCTTCTCGAAGAGTCCCTTCTCATACAGAGCAAAAAATAAATCCTTCGGATTCTCACAAAATTGCGGGAGCATCGGGCTACCCTTCATGCAGGCTTTGCAACCGATACAGCGCTCATAGGCGCTTTTTGCCAATTGCTCGGACCTTTTCGATACTGAAAAAACCTCTTTACTCTTCATCGGCTCCCTGCTTTGCCATCTTGCGGTCGTTTACGACTTTCTTTATCAACATCACCAAAACGCTTACGGAAAACAGGATCAACAGCCCGGTGACGAATTTTTGCGCTCCGCCGGTCAACATACCGCCGACATAGGAGTACACCAGCGTCGCGGGCAGTTGCCCCAGTCCGGTCGCCCACAGAAATCTCCATAAGGTGATCGGCATGAGACCTGCTGCATAAGAGACGATGTCAAAAGACATAAAGGGAAGGAGCCTCGCGATCAACACGGCATATTCGCCGTAACGGTCGAAAAACTTCTCCACTTCAGCGACCATTCCCTTGGAGGCCAACTTTTCGACCGTAGTTCGGCCGTAAATGCGCGCGATCATAAAGCATAAAAACGCTCCGACCATGGCACTGCTCCAAGAGAGGATCGCACCCTGCCACCAGCCGAATAGAGCCGCGTTGGCGAATGTGATTAAAAAAGCCGGAAGCGGGGCTGCCAACGATTGAAACACCATCAGCAGGAAGGAAACCACCGGCGCCCAGACTCCGAATGATAAGATATACTTCTTCACACCTTCGATATCGACAGTGGAAAGAAGTGCTGCCGCTTCCAAGACCAGATTTCTGAGTTTCGGAATCGCAGCAAATGCGATTACGATTAAAATAATTCCGATTTGAACAAGCCGTTTAACGGAAAGTTTCGATTTATGATTTTGGTCCGAATTCACAGATGACCTCCTATGAAAAAAGCTGCTCCGAATGAAGCAGC
>CAZFWK010000051.1:0-10176 GCA_964522555.1 uncultured Peptoniphilaceae bacterium
CGCGGGTGCAGAAGCACAACTCATGGCGAAAGAAGGAAAGTTCGCGCAACTCAGACTTCCCTCGGGCGAGTTCAGACTGATCCACCTCGAATGCAGAGCGACGATCGGCCAAGTCGGAAACCAAACCCATGAGCTGATTACGGTCGGAAAAGCCGGCAAAAGCCGCTTGAAGGGTAAGAGACCACACGTTCGCGGTTCCGCAATGAACCCGGTAGACCATCCGCACGGTGGTGGGGAAGGTCGCTCGCCGATCGGACGTAAAGCACCGATGACCCCGTGGGGCAAGAAGTCACAAGGCGTGAAGACGAGACAAAAGAACAAGAAGTCAGACGCTTACATCGTCAGAAAAAGGACGAAATAGGAGGATAAGATGAGCAGATCTCTAAAAAAAGGGCCGTTCGCAGACGAGCACTTACTGAACAAAGTCGATGCGCTCAATGAGAAGAACGATAAAAAAGTCATCAAGACCTGGTCCAGACGCTCGACGATCTTCCCGCAAATGGTGGGTCACACGATTGCGGTACACGACGGCAGAAAGCACTTACCGGTGTACATCACCGATGACATGGTAGGACATAAGCTGGGAGAATTCGTTCCGACGCGCACCTACCGCGGTCACGCAGGCAAGAGCGAAAAAGCCGGCAGAAAGTAACGGAGGAATCACAGTGGAAGTAAAAGCAATTGCAAAATACGTAAGGATTTCTCCTTTAAAAGTTCATTTCATTTGTAAGGAAATCCGCGGAAAACAAGTGGACGAAGCCTTAGCGATCCTGAAGTTCACCCCGAAAAAGGGCGCCAAGCTCCTTTCGGAAGTACTGAAGTCCGCTGTAGCGAATGCTGAACACAACAACAATCTCAACCGAGACCAATTGATTGTGAAGGAAGCTTTTGCAAACGACGCTCCGGTCATGAAGCGTTACAGACCGAAAGCAAAGGGTGCCGCTTATCCGATTTTGAAGAGAAGCGCACACATCGGCGTTGTCGTCAGTGAACGTGAATAGGGGAAGGAGAAGCAAATGGGCCAAAAAGTAAATCCGCATGGATTACGTGTAGGAATCATTAAGGATTGGGATTCCAGATGGTTTGCGAATAAAAAAGAATTCGGAGACCTTCTCGTGGAAGACTACAAAATCCGTGAATTAATTAAAAATAAAACCGGTCAGTCCGGTGTCTCCAAAACCGAAATCGAGCGCGCTTCAAATCGCGTAAAGGTATCGATCTTCACGGCTAAGCCGGGAATGATCATCGGTAAAGGTGGCGCTACGGTCGAAGAGCTCCGTAAAGAACTCGAAAAAATGACCGGCAAAACCGTCTTGATCAATGTCGAAGAGATTCGCAATCAAGATATGGATGCTCAACTCGTTGCAGAGAACATCGCAGGCCAATTGGAAAGAAGAATTTCGTTCCGCCGCGCGATGAAGCAAACCATTCAACGTGTCATGAGATCGGGCGCTAAAGGCGTGAAGACGATGGTTTCGGGTCGCTTAGGCGGCGCGGACATTGCGCGTTCGGAAGGGTACAGCGAAGGAACGATCCCGCTACAAACCCTGCGTGCCGATATCGACTACGGTTTCGCGGAAGCGGACACCACTTACGGAAAGCTGGGCATCAAGGTTTGGTTATACAAGGGAGAAGTTCTTCCGACCAGAGCGATGGACGGCACCGCACCCCAAAGACCGAGACCTCCGCGCAAAGATGAAAAAAGACGCGATTCTCGCAGCGGCGACAAGAGAGACGGCCGTTCGAGAGACAATCGCGGCGGACGCCCGGGTCAACAAAGAGGCGGCCAAGGTGGACAAAACCGAGGAAGAGGCACGTCCAGACCCTCGCAATCGAGATAGGAGTACTACGCTATGTTAATGCCAAAAAGAGTTAAATACCGTAGAGTCCACAGGGGTCGCATGAAGGGCAACGCGCTTCGCGGAAACTCCCTGACCTACGGCGAATACGGTTTGCAGGCGCTTGAGCCCTGCTGGATGACCGCAAATCAAATTGAGTCCGCACGTCGTGCAATGACGAGATATATCAAGAGAGGCGGAAATATCTGGATTAAAGTTTTCCCGGATAAGCCCGTTACACAAAAACCTGCCGAAACCCGTATGGGATCCGGAAAAGGCTCGCCCGAGTATTGGGTAGCCGTTGTAAAGCCCGGTCGCGTCCTATTTGAAATGGGTGGCGTTTCGGAAGAAATTGCGAAAGAGGCGATGCGTCTTGCAGCTCATAAGCTGCCGATCAAGACGAAATTCGTCGTTCGTGAAGACCTTGCGAAGGAAGGGGAATAGTCAATGAAGGCAAAAGAAGTCCGCCAAATGTCAGACGCAGAGATGGACAAGAAGATCAAAGAACTCAAGTCTGAGCTGTTTAACCTTCGATTCCAATTGGCGACCGGCCAATTAGATAACCCGATGCGCATCAAGGGTGTCAAAAAAGACATCGCTCGCATCATGACAATCGCGAAAGAACGCGCGATCAGTGTGAATAAGGAGGCGTAGGAACTGTGGAAGAACGTGGAAACAGAAAAACGCAGATTGGCTACGTCGTCAGCAACAAAATGGATAAGACGATCGTAGTTGCTATCGAAAGCAAAGTAAAGCACGAAAAATATAGCAAGCAGATCAAACGCACCAGCCGCTTTAAAGCGCATGACGAAAACAACGAATGCAATGAAGGCGATCTGGTCAAGATCATGGAAACAAGACCTTTGTCCAAGGACAAGCGCTGGAGACTGGTTGAAGTTCTAGAGCGCGTGAAATAGGCGTAAGGGAGAGAGAACATGATACAGACAGAAAGCCGAATGAAAGTAGCGGACAACTCCGGCGCGAAAGAAGTGCTGGTCATCCGCGTACTGGGTGGTACAAATAAAAAATACGCCAGAGTCGGAGATATCGTCATTTGCACCGTAAAGAGTGCATCTCCCGGTGGCGCTGTGAAAAAAGGCGATGTCGTGCGTGCGGTAGTGGTTCGCACCATTAAGGGCGTAAAGCGTACGGACGGAACGTATATCCGCTTCGACGACAATGCGGCCGTCATCGTAAAGGAAGATAAGAACCCGGTTGGTACACGTATCTTTGGACCTGTGACAAGAGAGCTTCGCAGCGGCAACTTTATGAAGATCATCTCTTTGGCTCCTGAAGTACTGTAAGGAGGAGAACATGAGAATCAAAACGAATGATCAGGTTATCGTGATCACCGGCAAATATAAAGGCAAAACCGGTAAAGTATTAGACGTAGACCGCGCTAAGAACCGCGTAATCGTAGAGGGTGTTAACATCCAAACGAAACACAAAAAAGCGCGCGGCCCGCAAAATCCGGGTGGCCTCGTGAAGTCGGAAGGCGCAATCGACGCTTCAAACGTCATGCTCTACGATGCGAAGAACAAAAAAGCTTCCCGCGTAGGCATCAAGACGCTGGAAAGCGGAAAACGCGTTCGCGTCTTAAAGACATCCGGCGCACAGTTGGATAAATAGGGGAGAGCGTAGATGACAACCAGATTACAAGAAAGATATAAGTCGGAAATCATTCCCGCACTGATGGAGCGCTTCCAATATGACAATGTCATGCAAGTGCCGAAGGTCCACAAGATCGTTGTAAACATCGGAGTTGGAGAAGCAAAGGACAATCCGAAAGCACTGGAGAATGCGGTAAGCGAGCTTGCACTGGTAACCGGTCAAAAGCCGATCATTACCAAAGCAAAGAAATCCATCGCAAACTTCAAGTTGAGAGAAGGAATGTCGATCGGCTGCAAAGTAACCCTTCGCGGCGACAAGATGTACACTTTCCTCGACAAGCTGATCTCCATTTCCTTACCGCGCGTAAGAGACTTCAGAGGGGTAAACCCGGCCGCATTTGATGGCCGCGGAAACTACACTCTGGGCGTGAAGGAGCAGCTGATTTTCCCGGAAATCCATTACGATATGATCGATGCCGTTCGCGGTATGGACATCGTCGTAGTTACCTCTGCGAAAACCGACGAAGAAGCAAAAGAACTGCTTGCCCAAATGGGTATGCCGTTTAGACGATAGAAAGGACGATTACATTGGCGAAAAAATCCATGATCGCAAAACAGCAACGTCCCGCTAAATTTAGCAGCAGAGCTTACTCCAGATGTAAGATTTGCGGACGACCGCATGCCTACCTCAGAAAATATGGCGTCTGTCGTATTTGCTTCAGAGAACTCGCGTACCGTGGCGAAATCCCCGGTGTCAAGAAGGCCAGTTGGTAAGGGAGGGCTTCCATTATGATGACAGATCCAATCGCCGATATGCTCACACGCATTCGGAATGGTAATAATGCAAAACACAAAAGCGTAGAGGTTCCGGCTTCGCGCATGAAAAAAGAACTTGCTCAAATTCTCTTAGACGAAGGCTACATCCGTGGCTACAATGTGACAGAGGATAACAAGCAAGGCATGATCACAATCAATTTGAAATACGATGCCAACGATGAGAAGATCATTTCCGGTATCAAACGAATTTCTAAACCCGGTCTGCGTGTCTACGTTCGTAGGAACGAAGTACCTAAGGTATTAGGCGGACTCGGTATTGCAATTCTCTCAACCCCGAAGGGTGTCGTAACGGATAAGGTTGCGCGCAAAGAAGGCGTTGGCGGAGAAGTTCTCTGCTACGTTTGGTAATAAAGGAGTAATCATGTCAAGAATTGGATTAAAACCGATACCCGTACCCTCAGGCGTAGAAATTAAAGTCGGGGATGGCAATGTCGTAACCGTAAAAGGTCCAAAGGGAGAGCTCAAGCAAGAATTAACGCCGGAGCTGACTTTGGAGCAAAAGGATGGCGAAGTACTCGTACACCGTCCGACTGAAAGCAAAAAACACAAGTCGTTACACGGACTCACCAGAACCCTCCTTTACAATATGGTTGAAGGCGTAACAAAAGGATATGAAAAAGTCCTTTTGATCGAAGGAACGGGATATCGTGCAGCAAAAAACGGAAAGAAACTTACTTTGTCGCTGGGTTACTCCCATCCGATCGAGATGGAAGATCCAAGCGGGATTGAAGTCGAAGTTCCGCAACAAACGAAGATCATCATCCGCGGAATCGACAAGCAGCAAGTCGGAAACTACGCAGCCGTACTCCGCGCGTTCAGAAAGCCGGAGCCCTATAAGGGTAAGGGCGTTCGCTATGAAAACGAAGTGATCCGCCGTAAAGTCGGTAAGACCGGTAAGTAGGAGGATGAGGCATGTTTAAAAGAATCGACAAGAATACAAACAGAAAAGCCAGACACGATAGAATTCGTAAAAATATGGCCGGTACTGCTGCGCGTCCTCGCCTGAACATCTTTAAGAGCAACGCGAATATTTACGCACAAATTATTGATGATGAGAATGGTGTAACGCTCGTATCCGCTTCCACTTTGGAAAAAGATATCCGCGATGACCATAATCACAACAATATCGCGTCGGCGAAAGTGATCGGAGAAAGAATTGCAAAAAAAGCAATTGAAAAAGGCATCGAATCGGTCGTATTTGACCGCGGTGGGTATCTCTATCACGGTAAGATCAAGGAACTCGCTGACAGCGCACGCGCTGCCGGACTGAAATTTTAGGAGGAAGCGCATTGGAACGAAAAAACAGAGCCCCCGAGCAACAAGAGTTTCAGGAGAGAGTCGTCCACATCGGCCGTGTTACGAAGGTCGTTAAAGGTGGCCGTAACTTTCGCTTCAGCGCGTTGGTCGTCGTAGGAGACGGCAACGGCAGAGTCGGTGTTGGAACCGGCAAAGCACATGAAGTTCCGGAAGCGATCCGCAAAGGGGTACAAAACGCGAAGAAAAACATCGTAAGCGTACCACGAGTCGGGACCACCATTCCGCACGAAGTATTAGGACGCTTCGGTGCAGGTCGCGTACTGCTTAAGCCCGCTGCTGAAGGTACGGGTGTAATCGCAGGCGGACCGGTACGTGCAGTATGTGAACTCGCAGGGATACGCGACGTAAGGAGCAAATCCTTAGGTACCGCGAACCCCAAAAATATTGTCAACGCGACAATGGAAGGTCTCATGAGCTTAAAGACCGTCGAGCAAGTAGCAAAAATGCGCGGCAAAACGGTCGAAGAGATCATCGGATAACGGAGGAACAAATGCTGAAAATTACGTTAAAGAAGAGTGTGATCGGCCGCGTTCCCAAGCATAAGAAAACCATTGAAGCATTGGGCTTGAGAAAGATTGGTCAAACCGTCGAAAAAGAAGACAATCCGGCCATTCGCGGGATGCTTCATCAGGTGTCGTACCTGGTAGAAGTTAAAGAAGCGTAACGGGAGGTCGAAACTATGAAATTACATGATTTGCACCCGGCAAAGGGTGGCGGCGTAAAAGCTCGCAAGAGACTCGGCCGCGGTACCGCCAGCGGGCAAGGTAAGACAGCAGGTCGCGGTCAGGACGGTCAAAAGTCCAGATCGGGCGGCGGTGTCAGACCGGGCTTTGAAGGTGGACAAATGCCATTATTCCGTCGTGTTCCGAAGAGAGGGTTTACCAATATCTTCAGAAAAGAATGGAATGTGATCAACCTTTCAGACTTGGTTGAATACGAATCGGGCTCGACGGTGGACATCGACGTCCTCATCGAAAAAGGCCGTATCAAAAAGTCTAAAAAGGAAATTCCGTTGAAGGTTTTAGGCGAGGGAAATCTCGAGAAAGCCATCACGGTGAAGGCGCAAGCGTTCAGCGCTTCCGCAAAAGAAAAAATAGAGGCTCTCGGAGGAAAGGTCGAGGTGATCTAGATGCTCGAGACACTGAGAAACGCCTGGAAAGTGCAGGATCTTCGCAAGAAAATCGTCTTCACTTTACTGATGATCGCAGTATTTCGATTGGGCAGTGCAATCCCGGTTCCGTTTCTGAACAAGGAATTGATTCAAGCTTCCTTGGCAGGCAGCAATCTGGGAATCATGGAGTTTTTGAATATGCTAACCGGTCAAGGGTTACAAAATCCTTCGATCTTCTCCATGAGCATCTATCCCTATATCACTTCATCCATTATCATTCAGCTTCTGACGATCGCAATTCCCTATTTGGAAGAGCTGTCGAAGGAAGGGGAAGAAGGCAAAAAGAAACTTGCACTCTTCACGAAAATCGGCACGATCTTTATCGCTGTCGTTCAAGCGATCGCAACCTCGCGCGCATTCTTCTCTGCAGGGATCGTAGCGCAAGGTACGCTTGAAAATGTCGTTCTCATCACGACGATGGTAGCGGGCACCATGCTCCTCGTCTGGATCGGTGAATTGATCACGGAAAGAGGCATCGGAAACGGGATTTCGATCATCATCTTGATCGGGATTATCTCGGGTCTTCCGGGCTTCGCAATCAGCTGGGCGCAGCAAATGATGGCGGGCACACTGAATCCGATCAAGGTTATCTTATTCCTGATCTTAGCGATCCTGATCGTTGCATGGGTCGTCATGATCTCGGAAGGGCAAAGAAAGCTTCCCGTTCAATACGCAAAACGCGTTGTCGGAAGAAAGATGTATGGCGGTCAAGCGACACACTTGCCGATCAAAGTCAATATGTCGGGTGTAATGCCGGTCATCTTCGCATCATCCTTGCTTTCCTTGCCGCAGATCTTATCTTTGTTCTTAGGCCAAGGCGCTGGAAACTGGATCAAAGAGTATCTGACACTAGAAGGAACTGCCGGAGTATGGATATACTCGATTCTTCAGGTCTTGCTGATCATCGTGTTTGCTTACTTCTATACCGCGATTCAGTTTAATACCGTAGAATACGCGAAGAACTTACAACAGCAAGGCGGTTTCATACCGGGAATTCGACCGGGTCGTTCGACCGGCGAATATCTACAAAAGGTAACGAACCGTATCACATTTATAGGCGCGATCTCGTTGGCCGTATTGGCCACACTACCGCTGATTCTTTCCTTGGTTTTCAACTTGGGAGTTCGCTTCGGCGGCACCTCCATCCTCATTGTAGTTGGTGTAATCATCGAGAGCATAAAGCAAATCGAAGCACAGCTGATGATGCGTCATTACAAAGGCTTCTTACGTTAGGAGTATAGTCATGAAACTCGTATTGTTAGGGCCACCCGGAGCCGGAAAAGGCACGCAGGCAACCGGCATTGCTGAAAAATACGGCATTGCCCACATTTCAACCGGTGACATTTTTCGATTCAATATTAAAAATGAAACCGAGCTCGGTAAAGAAGTAAAAGGGTATTTGGAACAAGGTGCGCTGGTTCCGGATGAGCTGACAGTTCGCATCGTTTGGGATCGGCTAGACCAAGAGGACTGTAAAAATGGCTTTTTGCTAGACGGCTTTCCGAGAACGATCGGCCAGGCGCAAGCACTGGATGACGGCCTTAGAAAAAGAGGTACCGCACTCAACCGAGTCATAAATATTGAAGTACCGACCGAAGTGCTAATTAATCGATTGGCCGGACGCAGAGTCTGCAGTAAGTGCGGTCAACCGTATCATATTCACAATATGCCTTCGAAAGTAGAAGGTGTATGCGATGTTTGTGGTGGAGAAGTAATTCAAAGACCCGACGACAACGAAGCTACCGTTGCAAATCGTATCGCCGTTTACGAAAAGCAGACCTCTCCGTTAATCGAATATTATCAAAAGCAAGAAATTCTAATGACGGTAAACGGAGAAGATCCGATCTCTACCGTGCAGGAGATCATCTTCGCAGATCTGGCACAAAAGCCCGGTCGATAGGTTTTTTAGACTATGTTGAATGATAACCTGCAGCTCTCCATTGGACAGATCGTGAAGTCCAGAGCCGGAAGGGATAAAGGTGAAGTGTTTTTGGTCTATGAGATCGTAGATGCACAATATGTCCTCTTAGTCGATGGAAGACGTCGCAAGATCGACAAACCGAAAAAGAAGAAACAAAAGCATCTAACCGTGTACAACACGGTGCTGAGCGACTTGTCCTATCGAAAGGACAATGATATCAAGATTACCAACTCATTTATCAGAAAATTACTTGACCCGTTCCAACCGGAACACAAAAAAGGAGAGGAGTAGAATATGGCTAAAGAAGATGTGATTGAAGTAGAAGGCGTTGTCGTAGATGCTCTGCCGAATACGATTTTTAAAGTCAGACTGCAAAACGGACATGAAATCATGGCACATATCTCCGGCAAACTGCGGATGAATTATATCCGAATCCTGCCGGGAGATCGAGTTACCGTGGAGCTGTCGACTTACGACTTAACCAAAGGAAGAATAACCTGGCGCAAGAAATAGCAAGGAGGATACTCGATGAAAATTAGACCATCCGTAAAAAAGATGTGCGATAAATGCAAGATCATCAGAAGAAACCGAAAAGTGATGGTCATTTGCGAAAATCCAAAGCACAAGCAAAAACAAGGGTAAATGGAGGAATAGCGTAATATGGCAAGACTTGCAGGCATAGATCTACCCCGCGAGAAACGCGCAGAGATCGGATTAACCTATATCTTCGGTATCGGAAGATCCAGATCCAATGAGATCTTGAAGCGCGCGGGCGTAAATCCTGACACGCGAATCAAAGACCTCACGGAATCGGAAATTGCCGAGATCCGTACCGTTTTAGACAGCTACACATTAGAAGGAGATCTCAGAAGAGACGTAAGCCTCAACATCAAGAGACTCCGTGAAATCAACTGCTATCGCGGACAAAGACACAAAAAGGGACTCCCCGTAAGAGGGCAGCGCACGAAGACAAACGCGCGCACCAGAAAAGGTCCGAAGAAACTCGTATCCAAAGGCAAGAAATAGGAGGATAGATTTTGGCACCGAAAAAAGGTAGAGCGACCCGCGTCAGGAGACGCGAGCGTAAGAATATTGAACGAGGCCAGGCTCATATCGTCTCCTCTTTCAACAATACAATGGTGACATTGAGCGACCTAAACGGCAATGTCATATCCTGGGCGAGCGCGGGGCAATTGGGCTTTAGAGGTTCGCGTAAATCCACCCCTTATGCTGCACAACAGGCTGCTGAGGAAGCTGCGAAAAAGGCAATGGAACACGGGCTTAAGAGCGTAGAAGTCTACGTAAAAGGACCGGGATCCGGACGTGAAGCGGCGATCCGAAGCTTGCAAACCTCGGGACTCGAAGTTTCCTTGATCAAAGACGTCACTCCGATTCCGCACAACGGTTGCAGACCGCCGAAACGCAGAAGAGTATAGGGAGGAAATAATGGCTAGATATACAGGACCCGTTTGCCGTCAGTGC
>CAZFWK010000052.1:0-9655 GCA_964522555.1 uncultured Peptoniphilaceae bacterium
GAGTCACGGTTTATGCAAACCCATTCAGTTCATTTGACTTTGTCTACAGTCTGAGCAAACCCCGAGTGGAGTCTGCTCCTTTCTTATGCTTGTTTTACATTTTCAACCAGCGTATCGATCGCTTGAAGCGTGTCCTTAAGAGGTTGATCGGTAGACAAGTCGATGCCCGCGATCTTCGCCAATCCCAAGACATCATGCGTCCCTCCCGCCTCCAGGAAACGAACCCAATCCGCGACCGCACCCTCCTCTTCTTTGATCCGTCGATACGCAGCCGTACCCAGCGTCAGCCCTGCGCTATACGTGTACGGGTAAAGCCCCATATAATAATGCGGTTGCCGCATCCAAGTGCGCTCGGCACCCGGAATGATCTCGACCGCATCGCCCCAAAAGTCTTCCAGCGTCTCCCGATACAATGCATCAAAACGGTCCGCAGAGAGGCTCTCGCCGCGGTCGACCAAGTCGTACGCTTTCTTTTGAAAGAGCGCTTCCAGCCCGTGCGTCACGAAATTGTGGTAATACGTGCGGGAAATCATCGTGCTTTCGACCCAGCGCTTCATGCGCGCATCGTCGGTATTCGCGAGCAGGTGTTCCGCCACAAAGAGTTCGTTCATCGTGGATGGGGCTTCGATCAAGTAAAGTGATGGCCGCATGTGAAGGATATTTTGCTTCCTTTGGCTGAACGAAAAATGTCCCGCGTGCCCGAGTTCGTGTGCGAGCACGAACATCTCACGTTGGCTTGCGGACCAAGAAATCAACACATAAGGGTGTGCTCCATAAGGTGAAGTGCAAAACGCGCCGGTCGACTTGCCTTCGTTCTCTACAAAGTCGATCCAACGCTTGGAAAATGCGCGCTCTACGATCTCGAGATAGTCCTGTCCAAGCGGTTTGAGCGCCTCGAGCAAAGTATTTTTCGCATCCTCCACTGTGACCGTCGGCTCAAATTCGGGATCCAACGGAACCAATAAATCCGCGTACGTCATCTCATCGAGCGCGTATTCTTCCTTGATCACCCCCGCAAACTTTCGCATCACGGGAGGTAAATCTTCTCGGATCGCCTTTAATTGCCTTTCGTACATCGAGCGATCGACATTTTGCGTGAACAAGAGCATATCCAATACGGAGTCGAACCCGCGCATCGTCGCCAGGATTTTCTCCTTTTGCATCTGCGCGTTCAGTGCAGCCGCGATCGTGTGGCGGTATTTCCCGAGACCCTCGGAAAAGCTTGTAAACGCAGCTCGTCGCACCGCGGTATCCGGTTCATTTTCGTAATGCCCCTCAAACAAACCGAAGCTCATCGGATGATCCACACCCTCTGCCAAAAAGCTCGGAAAGCGAAGATCTGCCAATTTTGCGCGATTGTATATCGTGTAAGGCAAATCGAAGATTGGCGAAAGCCTCGAAACGGCCTCCTCGACATCCGGCTGTAGCGCATGCGGTTTGTTGCGAAGAATCTCGTCGATATACGTCTCGTAGTCGCCTTTGGACTTAACCGCCACCAGCGTCTCCTCATCCAGATTCCGAAGCTCTTGTGTCAAAAACTGGATCTGCGCCAGAATTTGAGACACCCGTAGAGCCGTCTCCTGAAATACGGACTGCGCCTCATTGTCAGTCGAATCGGTCGAGGCGCGTAACTGCGCGTACGTACCCGCTCGAATGATTCTCCCATGCAGTTCCTTGACCGCCTCGATCGCGAGCGCCGCCGTCTCGGCATCCTGCAACTTTCCCTTATAGGCCGAGCAAAAGCGCTCCGCCGCCTCTTCGATCGAAGTCATCTCTGCACGAAGCGCCGCATCGTCCGAAAAAAGCGAAGAGAGATCCCAAGTCAGCGCTTGATCCACCTCGGCCCGCTGTAAAATCTGTTTCATACCATTCCCCCTCAAATTTTCTACCCTATACATACCCAAGTCAAAGGGAGCCGATCGATTATGAGGAGATTGGATGCCGATTCTCATTGCAGCGTTCATTTCCGGGCCATTTGGGCGGCGGCACACAAGGGGGCGCCCTTACAGAATCCCCTGTGCCAACATCGCATCGGCTACCTTGATGAAGCCCGCGATATTCGCACCTTTGATGAGATTCCCATCGCAACCGTATTCGATCGCGGCATTCTTCGCATTGTGGTAGATATTGATCATGATCTGACGCAACTTGGTATCGACCTCTTCGAATGTCCAGGAGAATCGCATGCTGTTTTGTGCCATCTCAAGCCCCGAAGTCGCAACCCCGCCCGCATTACAAGCTTTCGCCGGCCCGAACAGGATCCCGTTCTCTAAAAATAACTCGGTAGCCTCGGGGGTGCACGGCATGTTCGAGCCTTCCCCGACTACTTTTACGCCGTTCGCGATGAGCGCTTTCGCCTCTTCCGCCCCGACCTCATTTTGCACCGCGCAGGGAAGCGCAATGTCGCACGGGATCTTCCAGATATTGAGCCCGCCTTCGTGATACGTCGCGCGGGGGTCGTAGTTGCAATACTCGCTGATGCGCTTTCGCTCCACTTCCTTGATCCGCCTCATATCGGCGAACTGTACGCCGTTCGGGGTATGCACATAGCCCGCAGAGTCGGACATGGCGACTACGATCGCGCCCAACTGTTGCGCTTTTTCCGCGGCGTAGAGCGCCACATTTCCGGATCCCGAGATCACAATTCTTTTGCCCGCGAGTTCCATTCTGTGGTCGGCGAGCATCTCCGATAAAAAGTAGATCGCGCCGTAGCCGGTCGCTGCCGTTCGCACTTGGCTTCCGCCCGAGGTGATCCCTTTGCCGGTCAGTGCACTGGCCGGGTAGCCTCTTTTGATCTTCTTGTACTGGCCGAATAGATAGCCGATTTCCCTCGTTCCCACGCCGATATCGCCTGCGGGTACGTCGTAGTCCGATCCGATCATATACGCGAGCTCGTTCATAAAGCTTTGGCAAAAGTGCATGACTTCCCTTTCCGATCGCCCCTTCGGGTCGAAGTCGGATCCGCCTTTCGCACCGCCTAAGGGCAGCGTTGTCAGCGAGTTTTTAAAGATCTGCTCAAAAGCTAAAAATTTCACAATGCTCATATTGACGGTCGGGTGAAAGCGCAGCCCGCCTTTGTAAGGTCCGATTGCACTGTTAAACTGCACGCGATACCCGCGATTGATGTGTACTTTCCCGTCATCGTCCTCCCAAGGCACGCGGAACACGACCGATCGGTCGGGTTCGACGAGTCGTTCGAGGATTGCGTTCTTCTCGTACTCGGGACGCTTTGCCGTCACCGGTTCGAGAGACCCCAGGATCTCACATAGAGCTTGGTGGAACTCGGGCTCACCGGGGGTGATGGCGATGGTTTTTTCGATTACTTCCTTTACATAGGACATATATCGGTCTCCAATCCGTGGGTTTCCCACAAGAAATTTTACTGTATTAATGTAAGGTGTTAAAAGAATTATACCCCGTACGAATTGCTTTGCCAAACTACCTCTTTCCTCATAGCGTTTTCACGACACAAAAAAAGAGCGATCGGAAGATTCAAATGCGTAAAATCCGAATTTTCCAACGCTCTGTTTATTTCTGTTTGCTTCACGATGCGATCGTTTCGAAACGGGCTGCTTAGTCGTGCAGTGCCTTTTGCAGCCTTGCGACCAAGAGTTCGATGCCGATCACATTCGCACCGCCGTCCGGTAGGATGATGTCCGCATAGCGCTTTGTGGGCTCCACAAATTGCATATGGGACGGGCGCACCGTGTCCAGATACTGGTCGATGATCGACTCGAGCGTCCGCTCTCTTTCCACCATGTCTCGCTTGATGCGCCTAAGGATCCGCACATCCGAGTCGGTGTCGACGAAGACCTTCAGGTCCATGATCTCTCGTAGCGCCGGCTCAAAGAACAGCAGGATTCCCTCTAAGATCAAAATCGGCTTCGGGGTGATGTGCTCGGTCTCCCACTTTCTGGTATGCGTGGCAAAATCGTAGATGGGCTTTTCGATCGAGTTTCCGTTTTGCAGAAGCCGGATCTGCTCGACCAAGAGTTTCGTGTCGAACGCATCCGGGTGGTCGTAGTTTGTTTTCACGCGCTCCTCGAAGGGAATGTCGCTCTGCCCCTTGTAGTAGCTGTCCTGTTCGATGACCAAGATTTGGTCATTCCCAAATTCTTCCACGATGCGGTTGGTTACGGTGCTCTTTCCCGAGCCCGAACCGCCGCAGATCCCGATCGTAAACATGCTGCTCACCTAAACCTCCCGTCGCAAAAACGCACCTTTTTCCACACCCGAAACGATCGGCAGGGTCACCTTTTGTTCCGCATGCGGGGCGCTTTCGATTGTTTCGCCCTCTTCGTTAAGCATCGGCCCGATCGCAAACCGGACGACCGTTGCCCCCGGCATCAGCGCTTCTACCTCGTCGCCCACGCTGAATTTATTGCGCTGCGAGATTTGCATGATCCCGCGCTCTTCGTCGACCGCATCGACCGTTCCGATAAAGTCGTGGTTTCTTTCGTACCCGGCCGTTTCGTAGTTTTGGTCCGCATGGTCGGGTTTTCCGAGCAAAAAGCCCGTCGTGAAGGCGCGGTGGCTGCACTTCGTGAGCTCCGCCATCAGTTCCTTCTCGAGCGCTTCCGTATAGCGACCTTCCAAAATCGCGTCGATCGCGAGTCGGTACGCACGCACGACCGTCGCCACATAAAACGCGCTCTTTACCCGGCCTTCGATCTTGAAGCTGTCGATGCCGATTTCCATCAGCTTCTCTAGATGCGGCATTAGGCACAAGTCCCTCGAGTTCAGGATATACGTTCCCTTCTCATCTTCTCCGATCTCGTACTTTTCGTCCGGTCGCTTCGACTCCACGAGATGATAATTCCATCTGCAAGCATGGGCGCAGTCCCCGCGGTTGGCGTCTCTTCCGGTCATGTAGTTCGAAAGAAGGCAACGCCCCGAATACGAAATGCACATGGCGCCGTGTACAAAAGTCTCAAGCGAGACCTTAGGATCTTTTTTTGCCTCGATCTCCCGCATCTCCTCTAGGGAAAGCTCTCTTGCGAGCACGATGCGCGATGCGCCGAGCTGCTTCCAAAAGTTGACGGTCGCGGCATTGGTGACGGAGGCTTGCGTGCTGATATGGATCTCCGTTCCCGGCACCGCCTCTTTCACGATCGTAAACACGCCCGGGTCCGAAATGATAAACGCGTCGACCCCGAGTTCCTCCAAGGCTTTTGCGTATTCCGCAAGCCCTTCCATCTCCGCTTCGTGCGGCATCGCGTTTAGCACGACATGCACTTTTACCCCATGCGCATGGGCGAAGTCGATCCCTTCTTTCATTTGCTCTTCGGTGAAGTTCTTCGAAGCGGTTCGCAGACCCCACCTTTCACCCGCCATATAGACGGCATCGGCGCCAAAGTGTACGGCTGTCTTTAATTTTTCCAGATCTCCCGCCGGTGCGAGCAGTTCGGGTCTTTTCATGAAATTTCCTTTCTGGTAATAGCGAGTCCGTCTCCGATCGAAAGCACCACCGTTTGGTATCCGGGTGTATTTTGCAATTCATCCAGATACGCGCGCATTCGCTTCACGATGGTCACCATTCGCCTGTGATATTTTTCTTTGTCATAAAGCATCCCTAAGTAATGCACATCATCCGAGCAAAGAAGGCCTTCGTTCTTTAGGAGCGGCTTGCAGTGTTCGAAGAATTTTTGATACTGCGCCTTTGCCGCATCCATAAAGATGAAGTCGAACGGCTCGGTTAAAGTCGGCAAGATCTCATTTGCATCGCCCAATAGCAGGGTGATTCGACCCGCTAAGCCCGCTCTCTCCACATTTTCCTTCGCACGATAGTACATCGCCTCTTCTCTTTCGATCGAAACGATCGCAGCCTCCGGTGCGGCATCAGCAAAGGCGATCGCGGAATAGCCGATCGCCGTCCCGATCTCCAAAATGCGCGCCGGTTTTTGCATCGAAAGAAGAAGAGACAGCATCTTGAGCGTCTCCTCCTCTACGATGGGGATGTCGTATTCTACGGCAAATCTTTTAAGCTCTTCTCGTAACTCTCTACTCATTCTGCGATTTCAGGCTTAGACTCCATCGGTAGCTCGATCGCATCCGAAAGGATCTTTTGAATATCGCCGTAAATTGTCGAAATCCGCATTTGCGCTTCCATATACGATTTCGTCGTGGAATTCGCCATCAGGATTCCTTCTAGCGTTTGGATCTCTTCCAATTTCTTTTGGTCGGGCTCTTTGTTGTCGATCAGTTCGTATTGCAGCAAGATGGCTTTCTTTTGGTAATCTTCCACCATTTGCTTGTTTTTCGGGTCGCTCATGACGATCTCATGCCAATGCTTGTAGTCTTGGAACTCTCTAGATTCCTTAATCGCTCTCGCCAATGCGTGTGCTTCGTTGTACATGGAAATTCTCCCTTCGTTTTTCATTCGAAAAGACAGCTCTTGTCGCCAAGAACTGTCCGTTTCGTTTTACGCTTCGATAATCACCGGAAGGATCATCGGATTTCTCTTGATCTTTCCGAAAATGTAGCTTCTTAGTGTCGATCGCACTTGATTCTTGATCGTGCTCCAGTCCGTAACGGCGTCGTGTTCGCAAGTATCGAGAAGATCGCGGATCGATTTTCGCATGCCTTCCATCAGGTCTTCGGATTCTTTCACATAGATGAACCCGCGCGTAATGATGTCCGGCCCTTCCACTTTTTTCGACTTCCGATTCGCCGACATCACGACGACGATCAAACCGTCTTCCGAAAGATGCTTGCGGTCTCTGAGCACGACATTCCCGACATCGCCGACGCCTAGGCCGTCGACCAGGATATTGCCCGCTTCCACGGATTCCGCGTGTTGCATGGTGTCTTCCGTAAACTCGATCACATCGCCGTTTGAAGCGATCAGGATATTTTCATCCTGCATCCCCATGCTCTTTGCAAGCTCTGCATGGATCTTCAAATGGCGCTGCTCGCCATGCACCGGCACGAAAAACTTCGGTCTTGTCAGTGCATGCATGAGCTTGAGCTCTTCTTGGCAAGCATGACCCGATACGTGAACATCGGCCATCGCGGAATACACGACTTTTACGTCCATTTCCATGAGTCGGTTGATCACATCGTAAACCGTCAGCTCGTTTCCGGGGATCGGAGTTGCCGAGATGATGACGGTGTCCGTGTTGTTCAGTTGGATCTTTCTATGGTCGCCGTGCGCCATGCGCGTCAATGCGCTCATGGGCTCGCCTTGGCTTCCCGTCGTCAAGATGACGAGTTGATCCGGGCGGAAATTCCCCATCTGGTTGATATCGATGATCGTCCCTTTTTGGATCTTGAGATAACCCAAATTCGTCGCGACGTCGATATTGTTCACCATCGATCTTCCATTGATGACTAGCTTTTTGCCAAAATATTCGGTTGCATAGATGACCTGTTGGACACGGTGTAAGTTCGACGCAAAGGTCGCCACGATGATTCGTGCGGGCGCGTTGCTGAACTCCTGCTTAAAGGCTTCTCCTACCGTCCGCTCACTCATCGTATAGCCTTCCCGCTCCACATTGGTAGAGTCGGCAAAGAGGCAGAGCAAACCGCGTGTTCCGATCTCAGCAAGCTTCGGCAGATCCATCATCACGCCGTCGATCGGGGTGAAGTCGATCTTAAAGTCGCCGGTAAAGAGCACCGTGCCTCTCGGCGTATCGATCGCGATACAAGCCGAGTCCGGCATGCTGTGGCTCGCGCGGACAAAGTCTACGCCGAACACGCCCAGCCAGAACTTGGTTCCCGGGGTGACTTCCACCATCGTGGGGTTGAGCCTGTGCTCCTTCAGCTTATTCGCTAAAAGACCCAAAGTGAGCCTTGTCCCGTAAATGGGGACGCTGATTTTCTTTAATACATACGGAATCGCGCCGATATGGTCTTCGTGACCGTGCGTGAGCAAAATGCCGCGAATCTTATGCACATTCTTCTCCAAATAGCTGATATCGGGGATTACGATGTCGATCCCGGGCATATCGTTGTCGGGAAAGGTCATTCCGCAGTCCACGACGACGATGTCTTCTTTGTATTCGATGACGGTAATATTCTTACCGACTTCTCCCAATCCGCCCAATGGGATGATTCTTAATTTATTCTTTTTTCTACTACTCAAATTTTCCTCCTGCTTGTTGCTTTTTGCAGTCGGCACAAATTCCGAAGATCTTTACGGTATGATCGCTGATCGTAAAATCATAATCTACCTCTACGATTTCTTCGAGCGAATCCAAGAGGTCCAAGTGAACCTCCGTTACGCTCTCGCATCGTTCACATATCAGGTGGTGGTGTTGATGGACATCGTGATCGTCCGAAATTTCGTAACGATACGCTCTGCCGTCAAAATCCAATTTGCGCACGATATCTAAGGAGTCAAAGATCTGCAGCGTACGATAAATCGTAGCGATGCCGATATGACGCCCTTGCGCGCGCAACACCTCAAAAAGTTGCTCCGGAGAAAGGTGCTCTCCCGCATTTTCTTTCAGTGCTAGAAACATGTCTTCTCTTTGCACTGTATTTTTGTATCCGTTCCTGGCGAGTTTCGCCTTCATTTGCTGTAATTCCATACCCAACTCCTACTGCAGCATTTCCTTTTTCAGTTCTTCGTAAATCTGAATTGCGTCTTCCAATTCATCTTCGTCGTCGATTCCCGCAAAGTACTGCTGCCCATTTTCGTCGGTCTCGATCCTGAGTATGTACGTGGTATCCAAATGTTCATTTTCCGGTAATAAGACCGCATAATCCTGTTCATCCATGCCAAAGGTATCGAGGATTCGAAAGCTCTGCTTATTTCCGCTTTCATCGTAAAGTTCAATTATGCTCATTCCGTTCCCTCTCTCTCGTGAAAGCAGCATTGTCCAGATATCTTTGTAATATGACCTGCGCTGCCACTTCGTCTACGATCTGTTTCTTTTTCTTCCAATGCATCCCCGATTCCGACATCATCTGCTCCGCCGCAACGGTCGAGAGCCTTTCGTCTTGGAAATGAATCGGGATCTCCCATTTCTTTTTCATATGCGCCGCAAATTGTTTGACTTTATTCCCTTGCGGTCCGATCGTGTTGTTCATATTCTTCGGCAAGCCGAGCACAAAAAGATCGATCTTGTACTCTTCCACAACTTTATCGAGTTTTTCCAAGTCTTCTGTTAACTTGGTGCGCCGAATCGTTTGAACGCCCTGCGCCGTAATCCCCAGTGCGTCGCTCACCGCAAGACCGATTGTGCGATCTCCGATGTCCAAACCCAGTATGCGTGTTTTCATTATATCACCTTAATGCAAAATTCCGGACACGCGATCGCGCAGTAGCCGCAAAGAATGCAGTTTTCATTCGGCTCGGCTCGTCCGTCTATAAGTCGGATCCCGTCTTGCCTGCAAGTGCGCACGCAAGCGCCGCAGCCGATACAGTATTCGGCCACTAAGAGCTTTCGCGGTTGCCTCTCTAAGCTCTGCTCGAGCATCTCGTCTCGATTGCCCGAAACAAGTGCGACATTGCAGTCTACCTCCGCCTCCGATTGCATCCCGATCGCGATGGAATCGATAAAGGGTTTCTCCCGTACAAAAGTCAAACTCTGCGCATATGTAGGTATTAAATGACCGCCGCCGAGTGCTTTCATCCCATAGATACCCTTTCCGCGTTCATGTGCAACGGAAAGTTCCGCTTCCATCTCCTCTACCGTACCGTCTACGATCC
>CAZFWK010000053.1:0-9554 GCA_964522555.1 uncultured Peptoniphilaceae bacterium
AGGACTCGTCTCAGAGTCGCACTTATGGACATCCCCTGACTCCGTCACTTACGCTTTGAACTACCTTATGTGTGACTTGCAATTGATATTCATGAACGTGAGGATTGTCAACGATTTGAGCCCCGCTAACCGGCGGGGCTTCTACTTGGAGGAATGAAATGGCTGAAATCAGCTTTACAATTGAAGAGCATATCGGCGTGCTTTCCACGAATGCGAAGGGGTGGAAGAAAGAACTGAACTTGGTTTCCTGGAACGGAAGAGCACCCAAATACGATCTCAGGGATTGGGATGCGGACCACGTCAAAATGGGGAAAGGCATCACCTTGAATGAAGACGAGATGAAGGCCTTACGGGAGCTATTAAACGCCCGATGAATAAGACGTTAAAAGGTGTCCTGATCGTGCTAAGCTGTACGGTGTTTTGGGCGATCACGGGAAACGCGGGGGCTTTCTTGTTCGAAACCAATCGCATGACGCCGGCGCAAGTCACCTCCATTCGAGAACTCTTTGCTGGCGGGGTGCTGGTCGTCTACCATGCTTTCAAAACGAAGAAGAAGACTCTGTATTTGTACAAAACGAAAGCGGACCTCCTTCGGGTGATCGCGTTCGGGCTCTTCGGGATTCTCTTTATGCAGCTGTTCTTCTACATGGCGATCGAAGAATCCAATGCGCCCACCGCATCCATCATTCAGTACACCGCACCCTTTATGGTCATGGCGTACTTTGCAATTAAAACGAGGAAGATGCCCACACCTTTGATGATGACGGCACTTTTTATGGCGCTGGGCGGGGTTTTTTTGCTGATCACGCACGGAGACATAACGACCCTTGCGATCACGGAAAAGGCGCTCTTTTTCGGACTCTGTGCGGCCGTCGGGTACGCGCTGTATAATATCATCCCGATCGACCTGCTCGCGCGCTACGACTCTGTGCAGATCTCGGGGCTCGGAATGCTTACAGCCGGCGTATTTCTCACGATTTTGACGAGACCGTTTCAGCAACCCTATGTGCTCGACCTCCCCTCGATCTTGGCGGCGGGTTATGTCGCGATCTTCGGCACTTTGATCCCGTTTGTCATCTATCTGGAAGGGGCGAAGCTCATCGGCGCGCCCAAAGCGAGCATTATCGCGACAGCCGAACCGCTCTTGTCGACCGTCATCGCGGTACTGTTTTTGAATCAGACCTTTTATCCGATCGACTACGCAGGGGTAATTTTGGTGATCATAGCCGTGATGCTGTTGAGCGTCCCGGACAGAAAAAAACTTGTGCAAAGCGACTAAACTTTACATTGATTTCATCATCAATTAAACCGGTGCGGTTATAGTAGAGGCAGATGGAAATTGCCATCTTAAGTAATTTGTTCCCCCCGAAGAAATAACCCTCATGCAAAAAGGTGCGCCCCCCTGCGCACCTTTTTGCATGCTTTCCGCCTATCAAAAAAGTGTAGTTTCTTGCCGACTATGGTAAAATAAGGGCAGCTAGTAGGAAAGGGGTTAGAACATGTACGGATTATTTGGAAGAATCGGTGCCGGAGAACTCATCCTGGTATTGGTCGTGGCGCTAGTAATCTTCGGACCGTCGAAATTGCCCGAGATTGGGAAATCGCTCGGCAAGTCGATCAACGAGTTTAAGCGATCCATCAACTCGGATGATAAAGACGAAACGGAATCGCGTCCAAAGAATGAAGACGTTCTGTCGAAGCCGAAAGAGCCTCGCAACGATCAAAACGATGAAAACGAATGATGAAAAAGAACTCACCTTCGTAGGCCATCTCGCGGAATTTCGAAAGCATTTGATCGTATCGATCATCGTATTCTTTGTGGTGACCCTGGTCACTTTCAATTTCGCGGATGAACTCGTCGTCGATATGGTAAACAAAGCGGAGAATACGCAGTTTGTATATTTGTCGCCTGCGGAGTTGTTTACCTCTTATATAAAGATCGCCATGGTGATGGGGCTGGTTGTCTCATTGCCGTTTCTTTTGAATCGGCTTTGGGTATTTGTACGACCCGGGCTGTTCGACCACGAAAGAAAGGCGATTCGAAACGCGCTGTTTATGGGGCTGGGCTTGTTTTTAGTCGGTATGGTCTTCGCGTACGAAATCGTACTGCCGATGAGCCTGAAGTTTTTCGCCGGGTTTCAAATGCCTGAAGTACAGTCGGCGGTAGGCTTTGCGAATTATTTCGACTATGTAATGGGTCTGGTGTTCGCCTTCGGATTGGTGTTTGAACTGCCGATCTTGGTCGTGCTTCTCATCACGATCGGGGTTTTCGAAACGGAATTCCTCAAGAAGAATCGGAAGATCGTGCTGCTCTTGGTTGTAATCGTAGCCGCCATCATCACACCGCCGGACGTCATCTCGCAGATCCTGCTCGCGGTACCGATGATGCTCCTATTTGAATTGGGAATCGTGCTCGGGAAAAAGGTCGAAGAGAGAAGAGAAAGAAAGAAATTGGAACAAGATACAGCAGAGTAAAAGTCGGCAACGCGCGCGTATGCCGACTTTTTAATTGACAAAGTCCGTTCAGTCGAGCCCGGTATACCCCTTTCGGCACGCTCACGGACCGCTTGCAAGCCTTGCGCATTTTGATGCACTTCAAAATGCAATGCAAGACTCATGCAAAGCCTGTCCAAGCGAATGCTTTGTCGCTTGGTTAAGAGGCGATTGCTCGGCCAAGATATGGCCTCAAGGGGTACACCAGGCTCTCCTTCACTCCTTCTCGAAAAAAACTTTATCTACAGTCTGAGTTGGCAATGCAATCATGTGCCGACTTTTTAAATTGAATGGAACACTTAGACTCTCGTAAGAAGCCACTTTCCCCTTTTGTAGGGAATCAGGATCATCATGAGATCAAATATGCCCGCGATCGTAAAGCTGAGCCAGACGGACTCGAGCGGCCACTTCATGAGCTGTGTCGCAAAGAGCAGGAACGGAAACTGCACCACCCACCTCGCTACGACCGACGCGATCAAAAACGGGCGATTGTACCCCGAGCCGATAAAGGCGGAGGCAAAGCCCATGGAGATGGAGCCCAAGAGCAGAGCCGGGATCAACATGCGAATCATCGGAACCCCCATTTGGATGACGGCGGCGTCTTTTATGAAGACCGACATCAGCCCGGAAGGAAAGAGACCCGCGAACAGGCACAACACCGCCGTGCCCACAAGGCTCGTTAAGGCCGAATAGCGTGCGACCTTCCGGCAGAACTCGGGTTTTTCCGCGCCAAGGTATTGCGCGATCAGAGTTGAGCCCGCCATAAAGCTGCCGTAGATCGGCACATACGCGAATCCGAAGAGCCGGGTGCCGATCCCTGCCGTCGTGATCGCATTGGTGCCGTATTGCGCGACCACGCGGATCAACAATAGACTCAGGAGATTGCGAAACAGATTCTCCGCACCTGCGGGAAGCCCTACTTGAAGCGATTGCGTGAAAATCTTTGGATCGAAGCGAAAGAGCCCTCGAATCCGAATCGGGACATGGCATCCGCTTCTCGTGAGCAGAACCAGCCCGATCAAAAAAGCGACGATCGTCGAGATGACCGTTGCGATCGCAGCACCCTTAACTCCCATGCCGAAACCCGGAATCGTCGTAAACGGGATCGTATCGAACATCAGGATCGGGTCCAAAAACAGATTGAGGACCGAAGCGATCAGCATGAGAACCATTGGGGAACGCGCATGCCCGATCGACCGAAGCGCCGTGTTTACGGAATACGATGCGAATAAAAAGGGTATGAATAATAAACGGATGATGCCGTAATCATAAGCGGATGTGACTACGACCGGATCGGTCGAAAAATGTCCGAGTGTGAAGTTGAGGATCAGTAAAATGATGGCACCGGCTACAAAAGAGATCAACACCTTACCGGTGATGGATTGCTCGATGAGGGTTCGCGTTTTCTCGCGATCGCCCTTCCCGTAGCTTTGCGAGATCATCGAGATCCCGCTGGCATTTAGGATCTCGTTGAGCACCGTGCCGATCCAAAAGATCAGAGAAAAGATCGTGATCCCCGCGACCGCTCCGGAGGAGATCCGGCCGACCCAGACCATATCGACCATGTCGTAGACCGATTGCAGGGCGTAGCCGATCATCGTGGGGAAAGAGAGTGTCCATATATTGCGAAATATTTCTTTCGACTGGGGTTGTGTGGTTGTCGTCATATTGCCTCCGATTTCTACATCTATCCTATTCTAACATCGGAACGCGCGCAAGGGGTAAGAAAGAATGCAAGGGAATTGTAAGGGGTTCAACCGACACGAGGAGGAGTCAACATGCTAAGAGAAATCGTTTTGTTTCGACACGGAATCGCGGAAGATCACGGAATCAAGCCCGACTTCGACCGCGCACTTACGGAGGCCGGTATCCAAAAGACGCAAAAAGCCGCGCGCGGATTGGCGAGCTTGATCGGCGACCGGGAAGTCACGCTATTGTCTTCTCCATTGGTACGGGCGGTGCAAACGGCGGAGATCATAGGAAATATCTTACACTTGGACATCGCCGAACGCAGTTGGATCTCGGACGGGAGCTTGTACGATCTGAAAAAGGAAATCGCGGATTCCGACACACTGCTGTTGATCGTGGGGCACCAGCCGACCTTCAGCGAATGGCACTATGCACTCACGGGCGAGTGGTACGAATACAAAAAGGCCGGCGCTGCGAGGCTCGCATTCCCGGAAGGGGAAGAGAAGGGGCGCTGTGTGTGGGCGTATAAGGCGAAAGAACTCGTCGCAATCGGAGAGAGGAAACAGGATGAAGAAAACTAAAATTTGGGGACTCCTACTCGTCATCGCCTTCTTATGGATGCAGCCGGATCCCGTGTATGCACAAATCACGCTCAAATCGTTGGAATACGATGTGTATATCACGCAACAAGGAGACGCGCAGGTGAAGCTCCTTTGGAAATCGGTTCAAGATGACACCGGCACGGAGAACTATATCCCGATCAACAATCTCGGAGGAAGCGAGATCGAGAACTTTCGCGTGTCAGAAAAAGGAACACCGTATCGGGAAAACCCGAACTGGGATACCGGGCTCTCAAGGCAAGAAAAGTCCGGAGAATATGGCGTGATCCCGACGCAAGACGGAGTCGAGCTCGTATGGGGAATTGGCGAACCCGGAACTCACGAGTACCACTTAGAATACACGATCACGAATCTGGTTCGGAATCTTCAGGATTCGCAGTTTATCCACTGGCAGTTTGTCAATCACGAAATGTCGAACCCGCCGGAATCCGTGCTGATCCGCATTCATGCAGATGACCCGATCGGTTTTGAGAATACCGACATCTGGGCTTTCGGTTACTTAGGCGAGGTCAACTACGAAGAAGGCGCAATTGTGATGCGGTCGAGAGATCCATTTTATTCAAGCAACTTTATCACCCTTTTAGTGAAGTTTGAACCCGGACGATTTCTCCCTCGGATCGAGGACGGAAGAAGTTGGCATGAAGTAGAGCAAGAGGCACTAAAAGGAAGCGACTATGGCGACGCAGGCTATCCGGAGGAATGGGATGGCCCCATACCGGAGCAAACCTACACAGGCGGATTCCCGCGCGGCCTTATGATCGGGGTCCAAGGGATTATCGGGATGATCATGTCTTCGATACCCGTGATCGTCATCGGATTCATCGTAGTGGCGCTGGTTTCCGGTCAGAAAACGGAAAAGATCCGGATTCGGGCGTATCGAAGGGAGTATGAAGGGGAATTCGAAGGCGAAAATCCGCTCCCGAAGGACCTCACCGACTCCTTCTACCTGTTGAACCGAATGGGAATCACCGGGATGGACGAGCTGATCGCCGCATGGCTCTTGAAGTGGATCGAAGAAGGCCGAGTCGAACAAGAAGAAACGAACGACGGAACGGTATACGGCAGCCTACACCCAAAGATTCGAATTCCCCAATACCCGCGCATCCCGGACGGTCACGAAGGGCAGCTATTCTCCTTTATGCTGGAAGCGGCAGGAGAGGACCTTGTGCTTTCTCCTGAAGAGTTCGAGAAATTCGGGAAGAGTTACCATGTTGAACTGCGAAAATGGGAAAAAGAATTCTTTGAAGAGAGCCGAAATCGTGCGATCGCAGCCGGCCTCTATGAGAGAGAGAACGAAAAGAAAAAGCCCGTGATCACGCAAAAAGGCCGACAACTCGAAGAAAAGGTACACAAGCACTACAATTTCCTCTACGATTTTTCGCGCCTCGAAGTGTTGGAAGGCGCGCAAGCGAGCTTGTGGGACAAGCTGATCATTACGGCGGCCCTATTTGGAATACTGGAACGCGTAGAAGAGAGCTTTTCGGAAGTCGACACACACTACCGGAGTGAGTCGCTCTTTATGCCGAACACGATCTTGTGGGCACACCTATACGCTTCCACCGTCCGCAACTCGTATTACCCGGCCCACACCGGCTCGAGTTCAAACGATAGCTCAGGCGGCGGAGGCGGAGGCGGGATGAGCTCGATGGGCGGAGGTGGCGGATCCTTCGGAGGCGGCGGAGGTGGAGGCACAAGATAGCGAGCCTCCCGCAAGTCTGTTGCTCTCGTTTGACAAACGGGGCGATCGCCTTTATCGTGTCGCCCCGCATGACGCTCGCCGCCATGGAACTCATCGGGTCAGTCGAATAGAAGAATTGTTTGAAGAATTGAAAAGAAATTACAAGACCGGTCCGAGCCATGAGAGACTCCTATCACCTGATCTAACCATTATCTCGGTCTAGTAATGACCGGTACAGCATTTCATCCGCATCCGAGAACACGTTGAAAATTACATGCTGGATCGAGGATTTGTTTTGGAAAAACTCACGCACCGCATCCACGGCGATGTGCGCCGCCGGCTCCTTCGGAAAACCGAATACCCCGGTGGAAATACTGCAAAAGGCAATGCTCTTCAATTCGTGTTCTGCAGCCAGGCTGAGGCACTGCACATAACTCGAAGCGAGGAGTTTTTTGTGTGCTTCGGTGAGCTCGCCGGAAACAATCGGTCCCACGGTGTGCAGGATATACTTTGCCGGCAGATTGTACCCGGGTGAGATTTTCGCCATACCGGTCGGTTCGCTGTGCCCCTGCGCGACCATCGCTTCGTTCATGAACTCCCGCAGCTGCAGGCCGGCGGCAGAGTGTATCGCATTGTCGATACAGTGGTGGCCCGGCACAAAGCAGCCGAGCATCCGGTCGTTCGCAGCATTTACGATCGCATCCACGCGGAGCCTTGTAATATCGCCCCGCCACACGGACAACCGGGAATCAAGTGCAGCGCGGGGAAGAGCGGATGATTCCACAACGCCTTTGGCAGCCGTTTCCTCTTGCAGAATCTGATCCTGAATGCGCAGGATTTCTTCCGGAATCGGAGCCGGCAAGCGCATGTTCATCAGCGCTCGAAGCAATGCTTTTTTTTGTTGAAGATCCTCCGGAAGCTTGATCTCTTGCCCGGTTTCGGCAATCAGGAATGCTAATAGCCGGTCGATTCTTTCATTCTGATCCATGGTTTTTCCTCTCTATGGCTAACTGCGCGATCACTTCATCGATCGGCTCAGGAAACGAAATCGTCTGCTTTGCATTCTCAGGTGGACCTTTCGAGAAGTCTCGATTCAAGCGAAGGAGATTCCATTTGGGCTGCTTTTGGATCGCGAGTTCAAACGGGTAGCGGATGATCCCCGGTGTATTAAAACCAACGCCCAGTTCCATTAGCAAGCACGTGCGGGACTGCTGCAAAAACGCTTCATACGCGGCGCGAGCTGCATGCCATGAGTCATCTTCCACGAAATTCGCATCCGCCCGCAAATTCATCTCCATGGCTCCCCCGCAAACGGGGCAGTGCGGAACGAGCGCTGTGGGGATCCTGCAATCGGCTGTCTGTTCCCGCATTACGGCGAAAAGATCTCGGTTTTCGTACGTTTTCTTGTGGCAAGCGGATTTGCACTGCAGTTTTCCGCAATTGCCTTGCACCTCAAAAATGCGATCCTCCGAAAATCCGCTCTTTTCGAACTGACTATCCACATTTGTCGTGATCACGAAGTAGTTCTTATCCTTCACCAGTTGAAAGAAGGCGAGATACAAATCCAGTGCAGGCGGATCGTGCCGGTTTACATTTGCGTGTCTGGCCCAGTACGCCCACTTTTCTTCCTGCGTTTCAAACGGATAAAAACCGGAAGAATACATGTCGGTCAGCCCGTAGCGTGCGATAAAATCGGAAAAATTCGTTTCAAAGCGGGCGCCACTGTACGTAAGCCCTGCCGCTGCGGACAGCCCGGCACCGGCACCGATCAAAAGAAAATCGGATTCGTTGAGAAGTCTCGCCGCTTCTTGATATCGGTTCATACAATCACCTCCTAAGCACTTTTACCCAAGAAAGAAATCCGTTCTCCTAAAATCAGAAATCCGAAAATGCGCGCATTTTCGGATTCTGTTTATTCGATCGTCTTGAGTGCCTCGACCATATTGATTCGCTTCAGCTTGCGGTGCATGATAACCATGACCAATACCGAAACCGACACCGTAAACAGAGCCGCGTACAAGTGGTTGATCGGGGAGATTTCCCTTACCATCATGCCGCTTGGCGGGGAGATCGCATCGATCAAAAACCCATGCAGCAAGATGCCAACAAAGAAGCCGAGAAGGATCCCCAGAACTGTAAGGGAGCCCGTCTCCCGAAAGATATAGCGGTCCATCTCACGCGGGTAGAAGCCAAGCACTTTGATGGTCGAAAGCTCGCGGTTTCGCTCTTCGATATTGATATTGGTCAGGCTGTACAATACAACCGTCGCCAGAGTACAAGAGAGGATGAGGATGATCCCGACCACCCCTCTTAAATTGTTGGAAGTATTTTCGATATCGGCGGCATAGTCGGTGATGGTATTCAAGTATCCGACTGCCTTTTGCTCGAAAAGTATCATCGAAAAAGATTTGATACTGTCTTTCGATGAATCCGCAAGAATGAGATAGTCTGCGTTTGGTTTGCCCGATTTCGAAAAGACTTGCTCGTAGTAAGCCGGGTCCATGTAGAGGTAATTGCCCAAGTAGTTTTCCGTAATGGCTGCAACTTGCAGGCGGATCGGTTCGCCATCCGCATCGGTGATCGTGAGCGGATCGCCTGCGTTCAGCTCCAGTATTTCCGCCGTCTTTTTCGTGAGGACGGCTCCTTCTTTCGGGATCTCGATCGGCACTTTCGTATTGTGATCGCGCAACACCACCATCTTTTGAAACAGCTCTTTGTCTTCGGGTGCGATGATACGCAGATTTTCGGTGTTTTCTCGATATTCGAAGGTCGCGCTGTCCGTAATGGCGCCCACGCGATATAAAATACGATCGTCCTGTTCGATAAATTCTCGATACGAAGTCAGATCCTTGTCGGGCCCTTCCGCGTTGTAGTAGGAGGTGATATCAAATTGCATGAGTTCCGCAAACTGTATGGTACCCATGAGCCGGATCGACTCGAGCATCCCGATACCCATGTAGATCAGCCCGGTACAGGCCGCTACCCCAAACAGCGTCATCAGCATGCGCACCTTGTATCGAAAAATATTTCTCGCCGTCACTTTCATAAAAAAGCTCATTCGCTTCCACAGCGGT
>CAZFWK010000054.1:0-9529 GCA_964522555.1 uncultured Peptoniphilaceae bacterium
TGCTCGGCTCTCCGTATGAAGAAGCGAGTGTTGGAAAAGCATATGTTGCCAGAGCGGGCGGCTACAAGGATGTGGATTGCATTTTGGACTGGCACCCGTGGTTTTACAATAAAGCGGACTACGACAAGTGCAATAGCGTATTCGTCTGCAAGTTCCACTTCAAAGGAAAGAACTCGCACGGCGCCTACCCCTGGCAAGGAAGAAGTGCGTTCGATGCGGCGATGCTCTTCGGCCACGCACTGGAGATGCTCAGAGAACACATCATCCCCTCCGGTCCGGATGCCGCGCATACGATTAACTACACCTTCACCGATGTAGGGGCGGAGTTCGCCAATATCGTGCCGGAGAGAACCGTCGTACAACTCTATGGACGATTCAGCACGCTGGACGTATCGAAAGATGCATTCGACCGGATCATGGACGCGGCGGAAGGCTGCGCCAAAGCGGTCGGAACGACAGTCGAGAGAGAGATCATTACCTATACGCACAACAAAATCCCCAACAAAGCGTTGGCGGAAGTCGTGCACCGCAATATGCAGCACTACGGCGCTCCGGACTTTACGGAAGAAGAACAGAATTTCGTGAAAGAAATGCAGAAGAATGCAGGTCTAGAGCAAGTCGGATTGCGAAGAGAGATCGACCCGTTCGGGCCGAGCGAAACCATCATCTGCGACACCTCTGAATTCTCATGGAACGCGCCATATGCGACTTTCTGGCTTACCATGGGACCCAAGAGCGGCTGGCACAACTGGATGATCACGGCATGTGCAGGGAATTCGATCGGGAAAAAGACCTTGGACCGAGCTTCCCAGATCATGGTGGGATCCGCAATGGAACTGATCCAAAATCCTTACATCATCGAAAATGCAAAGGAAGAATGGAAAGAGCGCATGGGAGACAACACTTACGAGTGCCTCCTTCCCGAGGACAGAAAACCGCCGTTTGGCATCAATGCGGGCGTAATGGACAAGTATTTTCCAAACCGCAAGAAGAGCGTCTGATTCTGAAAAGAGGAGTGTAAAATATGGACACAAAGGCAAAAATTGGCAGCCGCCTGAATATGATCGGCGGGCTTTCCATCGCGGCACTGATGTTTCTACCTATATCGGACCGGGCTATGCGTCGGGAACGCAGACCGTTCAGTTTTACTTAACGAAAGGGTGGATTGGGGTCTTCGTCGCACCGATCGTCTTGGGAATCCTGGCGTTTCTGTGGTGCTGCATCGTATTTGAGTTTAACCGAGTGTACCGCCCCCAAAATTACCGCGAACAATCCGATATGATTTATCGCAAGCCCCTTACGCAAAAAGCGCTTGGGATCTTTAAAGAAGTCATCGCGTTCTTCCAGGTGTTTGTCGTCGTATCGGCCATGATCTCGGGTGCGGCTACCTTGTTTAACACGATGCTGAACATCCCGATCCTCATCGGCACGATCGCCTTTGCGGTACTCGTCGTACTTCTTACGATCAAAGGGACCGAACTGGTTACGAAAGTAAGTGGGATCTTGACACTGATCATCATCGCGATCGTCATCTACATTGCGATCATCGGCATCGGCCCGACTTGGGACGGCATGAACGCATTCTTAGAAGCCAGACAACAACCGGAAGATTTCGGGTTTACGAAGTTTTACGCTTGGTTTGTCATCCTGGGGAGTATCTTTAACTTCCTCGCCGGGGCCAATGCAGCCGTACCGGCATGCCTCGAACACATCAAGACCCGAAAAGACGTGCTGATCGCATCGGCCACCAATGCTCTCCTTTGCACCGGTGCGACCGTAGCCTGTACGATGATCTTCTCCGCCGGAATGCCCGCCATTGCGGACGAATCGCTCCCGATGGTCTACGCATTGCAAAATCTCGTCGGCGCAGGAATGGAAGTGCAGTACATCTACTTTGTGATCGCCGTAGCCGCTATGCTCAGCACTGGCGTTGCGCTGATCTACGGAATGGTGGAGCGTTGGGTCACCGTGATGGAAAACCGAATGCCCGGAAGAGACCCGATGGTGATTCGCCTGATCATCGCGAGCACATTGGTAATCGGATGCGTGTTTATGAGCCGCGTCGGAATCCTCAGCCTGGTTAAGAATGTCTACCCGGTCCTGTTCAATATCGGAACGCCGGTCATCTTCCTGCTCCTCTTCATCACGATTCCCTATCGTATGTGGAAAGACAAGAAGGACGGCATATTCCCGGAAATCGCCGACCAATAATCGGATGGCGCCTCGCGATGCGCTCTTGCAAGCGAGAGGAAAGAATCCTGAAAAGTAAAACAAAAGCACCTGCAAGCGGAGCGATCCGCATGCAGGTGCTTTTGTTGGAAAGTTCACGAAATGACAGAAATTATTTCATTAAACCAGCAAATGAAAGTTATCTTACATTTTACACGAATGCCCTTTTGACTTAACAATGGATCGGTATAGTATCAGTGTCATGAAAAAACAAAAAAAGGAGGATTGACATGACACTCGAAAAGAAGCAAACATACAATTCGTCACAAAAACTGATGATTTTTGTCCTGACGATGTCGCTCTATGGTCTTGCAACCATGTTTACAGAACTTATCCCTTCATTCAATGTGGGAATCTTCGAATTCTCGGTGGAGTATTTCTTCTTCATTCCCCTCACCTTAGCGATGCTCTTTGACCCCCTGACGGTCGGTTTAGGGGCAGCTACAGGCGAGGTGATCTTTAGTGAAATCATGCTGGGGCAGTTTGGCGGATTGGGTGAACTCGAGAAGTTTATCACCGTTACGATCGGCGTGTATATCGCCGGCCGACTGATCAAAAACCCCGAAAATCGAAAGATGGTAGGGGTTGCCGCGTTCATCGGAACCGCCGTGCAACTCGCGAAGGGGGCAATCGTCGATATGGCTAAGGTCCAATTCGCGATCGAAGACTTCGAAGCGGTGGCAGGTTTGCCGGAATCCGTATACTTTACGGAAGGCTGGGCATTTCTAAATGACTTGATGTTCTCAGGTATTCTTTTTGCGCTGATCCCGACGGTATTGCTCGTACCCCGCCTATACGGAAAGATCGAACCGCTTCTTGGGATGCGCCCCCGTACTCCGGAAATGCGCATGGAAGGAATCGGCGGAAAGGCACTCGTATGGATCGTAATCGGATTTATCGTGGCGACGGCGGCGGAAATGGCAGCGGAAAGCGGCTTTCAACTCGTCGACTGGGAAGCAAACTGGGCCGGCAATACGACCTCGATTCTCATCGGAATGATCGCGGCGTCCGCATTGGCGATTCTCGTGCTGATGGTGATGAGAAGTCGAAAGACAGCGGATCAATAAAAGGGTATGAACGAAATCGAACTTCGGGAGGTCAGCTTTCGCTATCCCGGAGCGGAGGAACTCGCGCTTAAAAACTTGAGTGTAACCATACGCAAGAAAGACTTTACCGCAATCGTCGGAAACAACGGCTGCGGTAAGTCTACTTTATGCAAAGTGATGAACGGGCTGATTCCGTATTATCTTCAAGGCGACTACTCCGGCGAAACCTTGGTGTCGGGGGAGAATACCGCCACACTCGAGATCGGCGAGATCGCCCATCGGATCGGCTATGTTTACCAGGACTTCGAGAATCAAATCGTGCGGCCGACCGTGTTGGACGATGCCTCTTACTCGTGCTTCAACTACGGGCACGAGGATTATGTGGAGCGCGGCTTGGAAGCGCTTGTGCAATGCGGGCTCGAAGAAAAGACGTTGGAATATGTCTTCCAGCTTTCCGGAGGCCAGACACATCTCCTCGCCTTGGCAGGCACGCTCGCTTTGGGGCCGGATGTGCTCATCTTAGACGAGCCGATCGCGCAATTGGACCCCGCGAATTCGGACCGAATCTACCGCATTTTACAATGGTTGAATGATGAGCGAGATAAGACGATACTCGTAATCGAGCACCATACGGACTATATCGCGGAGTACTGCAAAGAGGTCATCCTGATGGAATCGGGACAAATCCGCTGGAAGAAGGAAACGAAAGAGGCGCTTCGTCTCGTCGAAGACTTGTTTCAAAACCAGATCTATCCCCCGCAGATCACACAGGCGGCACATGAACTACAAAAGATTCATCGGATCCCTGCGAGCGTCGAACTGCCGGTTCATCTGGGTGAAACCGAAGCGTTTTTCACGAAATACGGAACACTACTCGCGAATCGGATCGAAAAAGAAGAAGAGAGCCCAAAACAAGAGACCGCCATCGCCTTTTCCGATATCCATCTATCCTACGATTCAATCCGAGGTGAACCGAATGTCGTCTTTGACGGGCTGAACTTGTCTTTGATGCGCGGGGAAAAGATCGCGCTGATCGGTTCAAATGGAGCGGGAAAGTCGACTCTGATGAAGATGCTCGTGAACCTTCTGAAACCGGGGCGCGGCAGCATCACCCTGATGGATCGGAATCTGCGGGAAACGAACGCGGAGACGATCGCTCGCCATATTTCTTTGGTTTATCAAAATCCGGAGGAAATGTTCATCATGGACACCATTGAAGAGGACATATCGTTTGCCATGCGCGAGCGAAAGGTCGAAGGATGGGAAGAAAAAACGGCGGATTTGCTGGAGCGTTTCGAGCTGACAGCGTTAAAAGAGAGAGACGGGCGCCTTCTTTCAGGCGGCCAGATGCGAAGAGCCTCTCTTGCAATCGGTGTGGCATTGCGGCCGTCGGTCTTGCTTTTAGATGAACCGACCGCCAATCTCGACATCGCGACGCGTATGAACATTTTGAAGATGCTCAACGAGTTGAAAGAGACCACCGAAACGGTCGTGATCGCCACACATGATATGCAATTGGTCAGCGAATGGGCGGATCGCATCATCGTCTTATACAAGGGGAATGTGATCGCGGACGGAAACCGCGACGCGATTTTTGACGACGCGCGATTGGCGGAAAAGGTCGGAATACGTCCGCCGGCGATCTTTGCGGCGGCAAAAGAACTGAACGAAGAAGCGAGGATCTACACGGTGAAAGACTTTGTAGAGGCCTTCAAAGGAGAAGCTCATGGAACCGGGGACTAAAGCGGAAAAAGCAAACGACACGGGCTCACAAGCGAAGATCCTCGACAAATTGTCGATCGACTTTCTGAAGACGCAAGTCTATAAAAACGCCTACGCCAATATCGACACGGTCATCGCAAAGTTGGATCCGCGCATTTTGCTGATCTGGTATCTGTTTTTTGCGATCGCACCGTGGTTTTCCGGAGACCTCGTATTCCTTTTGGCGAGCTTTGTTTTGGTCGTAGTGACGACCGTTCTTGCGAGAGTGGCCGGTCTTGTACTGTTTTTGTTTATCGTAGGAGTCTTCTCACAAACGGGATATCTCTTTTTCGTGACTTTCTTTTTCGGCGGCGACGGTTCCGCCATCATCCCTTTGCTCATCCTGACCTTAAAGGTCACCACGGTATCGCTCGCATCCATCACCGTCTTTTCGGGTCTGGACCCCGACCGCCTTTCCACCGGATTGCTGTGGTTCGGCTTTCCCGAGCAGTTGAGCTTTTCCATTTCCTATTCGTATCGCATGCTCCCCCTATTATTGGGAGAATTTCAGCATATTCTGCTGAGCTTTCGGCTGCGAGGGTATCCGCCGGATACCGGCACTTGGAAAGGGAAAATCTCCTACCTTTGGTATCAGGTGAAAATGATCATGAACGCCTTTTACCCGCTCATGCTCAATACGGCAAAACGCGCGCGTACTACCGTGGAAGCGTTGGAACTTAGAGGCTATCGATACGCGCTAAAGAACAAAAAGGTACGTAAGATGAAATTGGAAACACTGAAAATCACGTACGAAGATCTACTATTCATTATGATTACAATCCTATGGATTTCAAGCGCAGCCTTGATCTCCACGATGATTGCATAGAGCATACTAAGAGAAGGAGGGTATCGTGAATCTCGATTTTCATACCCATGGAAAGCTGGCAAAAAATTTGCCGTTTTCCGCATTGTACACCAATCGCCTCTTTGAAGAGGCGAAGCAAGTCGGTTTGGATGCGATTTGCCTCACGGAACACTTCAATACGAGCCAATTCTTAGAATTGTATCGCTACCTGAAACAAAACGCGAAAGAAGAAGGGGACACGCTCCTTTTTCGTGGACTCCGCATTTTCCCTGCGATCGAGATCGATGTTTCGGAAGGGATGCATATCCTATGTATCGGAAAATATGATACGATTGTAGAAATCTATACAAGGCTTTCCCCTTACCGTCAAACCGAACACTTTTTGCCGTTTCACCGCCTCATGGATTTTCTGGAACCGTTTTTTGTTCTGACGGGCTTAGCGCATCCTTTCCGGGAGGGAAGGGAAGTGGCAGGCGTGGAATCGGAACAGCTGAAGCGCTTGGATTTTGTGGAATCGAATGGGAAGGATGTCGCACAAAATCGGGACCGTATCATAAAGCAAACGAGAGAATTGGCGAACCGGTTAGAGCTTCCGATCATAGGAGGAAGCGACACGCATCAGGCGATGCAATACGGAACGATTCGCGTACGCTTCCATGAAGAAATTGTCACATTGGAGCGACTGAAGCATGAAGTTAGTGCAGAGCGCTACGAGGTCGAAATCTCCGACTTCGCTTCTGAAAAGGTGAAGGCAGCCAATTTGATCAAGAAAAGCCTGAAAGAAATTCACGCACTCGGGGGCGACTATGTGTCGATCCTGACCTAATACAGACGGGAGTAGTATATGACGATTGAATTCCCTAATCATACCGTTCAATTAACGAAAGCGGAACTTCGAATCCGGGATTTCATCGAGACCAATACCACGGAATTCCTCTTTATGTCGATGCAACAACTCGCACAGGCGATCGGGGTTTCGGAAGCGACGATTTCCCGATTTGCCCGCCATGTCGGCTGTGCGGATTT
Organism: uncultured Peptoniphilaceae bacterium; assembly: GCA_964522555.1. GTDB lineage: Bacteria > Bacillota > Clostridia > Tissierellales > Peptoniphilaceae > JAAYQA01. The sequence goes on from CAZFWK010000054.1 coordinate 6,868, forward strand.
TAAACAAGTGAAAGAGATGGTGCATTCGCAGTATGTCAATCAAGGTCCGGCCGGTAAGATGGCGTCGACACTGATGGCTACTGAGAGCTTCAAGCTGGACCATTATTTGGAAAAGCTCATCGGGCAATTGGAAAAAACGCGCTCCCTCATCGACCCGGAAGCGTTCGATGGCGCTATCGCACTCCTTTCAACGAGTCGACACATCTACATCCACGCAAAAAGCGCCTCGCAGTCCATGGGGAGATTGCTACACTTTCGCTTGCGCAGAATGGGATTTCTCGTAACCCTACTTCCTTCAGGCGGTTCCGAGATCGTAGAAGGATTGGCGAATGTGACGAAAGACGACCTGGTGATCTTGTTTCGCTTTTCCCAATTGTCGGAAGAGAGCCAGTTTATCCTTGAGTACCAAAAGGAAATCGGGTTTAAAACGATCGCCTTTACCGGGCGACTGTCCGTTTCTATAGAGGAGCAAACCGACGTAACGCTCTATGTATATCGCGGGCTCGAGCAGGAATACCATTCCCAGGTGGCGCCGGTGGCGGTGATCGATTCTTTAGTAGTGGCACTTACGGAAAAAATGGGCGCGGTATCGGCAAGAAAGCTCACCCACATGCAATCGATGAAGGACCAATACAAGAAGTCGGGGAAATGACGCTCATTTCGCGAAATATGAGGTATAATAAGGCAATATTCCGGTAGCGAAGGAGAGCAATGATGGAACCGAACCAGCCTCATGACGATGTGGTCGAACGTAAAAAACAAATACAAAAAGGCAGGATGATCCACTATTTTCTGGAAGCGGCCATAAAGATCATTGAGGAAGAAGGAGTGGATGCCGTCACGATCCGAAAAGTGGCCGATATCGCGGGTTACAACAGCGCGACGCTCTATAATTATTTTGATGATCTGCCACACTTGTTGTTTTTTGCTTCCATGACGTATTTGCAGGAGTATATCGACGGCCTACCGGACTATATCAAATACGTAAAAAATGCGGAAGACCTGTACTTCGCGATCTGGGATTGCTTCGTAGAGTACTCATTTTTGCGACCGGAGATCTACTACACGCTGTTTTTTGCCGACATCAAGCACGATATGGGGACTTATGTTTCGCAATATTATGCACTGTATCCGTTAGATGTAAAGCAGTTTTCTCGAGAGGTACAACGCATGCTGGTAAACACATCGATCCGCGAGCGGTCAAAAGTATTGATCGACGCTTGTGTGCAAGAGGGTTTTGTGCTGGAGCAAGCGCTCGTTCCGATCCTCGATGTGACGATCAGCACATATGAAAATATGCTGATACAAGTACAACGAGGCAAATTCGCTGCAGGAGTGGGAAAAGAAAAAAGCAAAGAATATATCCGACTGATATACCATCGCTTTAAGGATATCAGTCGATAGCCTAAGCTATGAGACCCTACGGGGTCTTTCAGACTGTAGACAAAGTCGAATGAACTGAATGGGTTTGCATAAACCGTGACTCCATCAGGGGAGTCCAACGCCTCCGAAGAATGCGCTCGTATTCCTCGCGCTCGTCGCCACCTCGCCTTCGTCCTCTCGATCGATAGAGAAGAAGGTGAGGACTAGCCTCAGAGTCGCACTTATGGACATCCCCTGATTCCGCCACTGACTCTACGATCATTCTATACATTGTTCGCTATTGATATTCACGAACGAGAGGTTTGTCAACGCTCTGAGACCCAGACCCTACGGGGTCTTTTTTTTGTGCACAACAGAAAAATTAGATCGGCGAATGATTAAAATTAACATTTCTCATGTTGTATTTTCGATGAAGGCTTGCTATAATGAATCAAGGTTACAGAATAATCATGATTACAAAACAACCGGGATTACATACAGGTCGTCTGATCAACGATTCGTGTGGAGAAAGAAAGCAGGTGCAAAATGGAAAAAGGTAAGAGAGATCAGAGCGTATTTATCATTTCGGTTCTGATCGTGGTAGCGATTGTCGCGTGGGGTCTATTACTCCCTTCGAACTTCGAGGCGGTTGCCAACGCTTCCTTCGGGTTTATCTCGTCGAATTTCGGATGGTTTTATACCTTTGCGATGACATCGTTTATCATCTTTGCGGTATGGGTCGGATTCTTTAGCCCCTATGGCAATATCAAACTGGGACCCGATGATTCCAAACCGGAGTTCAGCAATATCTCTTGGTTTGCGATGCTCTTTTCCGCCGGCATGGGGATCGGGCTCGTCTTTTGGGGGATTGCGGAGCCGCTGAATCACTATATCAACCCGATCGGAATCGAACCGATGACGGATGCCGCGGCAAAATTTGCCATGACGAAATCGTTTCTACACTGGGGGCTCCACCCATGGGCGAACTACTGCGTGCTGGGCCTTGGCTTGGCGTATATGCAGTTTCGAAAGAATAAGCCCGGGCTTGTGAGCAGTATTTTCATCCCGTTGGTCGGAGAAAAGCGCACAAAAGGATGGATCGGTAAGACGATCGATGTATTGGCAGTCTTTGCTACTGCAGCCGGGATGGCTACCTCGCTTGGTCTTGGTACCTACCAAATCAACAGCGGGCTGAACTATATGTTCGGGATTCCGGAAAACACCATGGTTCAGTTGATCATCGTAATCGGGATCACGGTCGTCTACACCGGAACGGCGGTCATGGGGGTCGATAAAGGGA
>CAZFWK010000055.1:0-9460 GCA_964522555.1 uncultured Peptoniphilaceae bacterium
CGTTCCACCTGCTGCATTAAATCCATCGTCTGAGGAAACAATGTCAAATGTTCCACCATTTATTGTAACAGAAAGTCCCTCAATTCCTTCATAGCAATATGGAATGTAGAAATTGCCATTGGCAATGGTAACTGCAGCATCACTATGAATTCCGTCGTCACCTGTTTTAATATCGAAATTGCCTTGTGCAATATCAATGTTACCTGCTGCATGAAATCCGTCATCGATAAAGCCCATATAATGGTGTAAAAAGAATGAGCCAAAAGCTCGCCCTTGGTATAATTTAGTTACCATACAAAATTAACCGGGAGGCAAGCCATGGCGGGGCTTAGTATTACCCTAGATACTGAACTTCTGAAAGACTTTTTTACTACAGATGGAAAAGATAAAGCATTCACCAAGCTTATGGCGACGATCCTAAATCAAGTTCTCCAAGCCCAGATCACGGAGCAGATTCAAGCACAACCCTACGAGTGTAACGATGATCGATTCGCCTATCGCAATGGTACAAGAGATCGACAAATCAAAACTCGGATCGGAACCCAGACCCCTTCTGTGCCGAGACTCCGAAACGGAGAATTCAGCACCGAACTTTTCGCTCGCTACCAAAGAAGCGAACAAGCGCTGGTCCTCTCCATGATGGAAATGGTGATCCATTCGGTTCACTCACCCTACGGGTCTCCAGCTATGCCTTCGCTGTTCCTTATTTCTACCCAAATCGAAGATTTGGAGAAAAAGGGCAACCCGGGAGAAGGTACTTGGATCCAGAGGCGATTCGGTATACTTTTCGCCCTACCAATACCCAAGAGATATCCAAGAAACAGGCACAATGCGAGATTGCAGCATAACAGCCATCCTTGCAAGTGGAACCTGCTTGTGGGGACCAATTGCACCGAAGGCGATGACAAAGAAAAAAGGTATGTAGAGTATGCCTTCGTTCTTTCCAGCCTACCACAAGCAAAACCGCACTTACAAGGATCCCCTGCCGTGTCTGTCCCTCAGGCTCCAACAAAGCATGCGTGATCGGATGCTAACATATGTGTACCAGGGAATTTACACCACGATTGGGACTTGACTTTTACATGATGATCCCATCGTAATTGACTTCTCTTTAAAAGTCTCTTCCACTTTAGCCTTGCCGATTGTACCAAGGAAGCTGGGAATCGCAAGGTACGTTCCACAAAGAACGCTCCACTTTTCCACTTGCCATTCCCAACTTCCTTGGTGTTTGGCGTCCAGGCCAAAGTAGAAGAAGTCTCCTAAGGTGACAAAGTCATTTGTGGTTTTAGGGTGACAATATCATTTTTGGTTCAGATTGTTTTAGACATACGACCGGCCATCATTGAAAATTTGCTCGACATAACATACACTTAATAAAATATTGAGTCTGGCGAGCAAGTGTAGCACCTGGAAACAAGATTATAAAAGGAGGTCACAATGATGAGGAAAATGATATACGCGATGCTTCTTATGTTAATCACATTCGCTCCGATTACGATTACTTACGCAGCTGGTTGCTCAAATTGGATACAGACCAGCGTAGATTCCCCAAGATGTCATAGCAGACTTTGCCCAACGGTCGCAAATCCTACGCACCCCGGTAAAAATGGACAAAAAATCTATTACAGAAAAACTTGCGTTGACAATAATGGAAGGGTCTATTACGAATACAAAACGGACATCCGATGGATGTCCGGATGCTGCTACCCTTAAATTGACCATGTAAACACTTGGTTCGCGGACTCAATATTTTTACATACATTAAGGAGGATTCATGATGAAAATTAAACTTGTTAAATTGGTTCTTGTGTGCGTTGCTTTGACGAGCGCTTGTAATTTTTCTGAAACTAATGAAACAAGCCAGTATGACACCTATGATTTTGTCGAAAATTCAGGATATTCCTTGAAACAAACGGAACTAGAAGGCTCCCTTTTTGCACATGCGCAATATCTATTTACGGATGATGAAGGAATATCTTACATAGAAAACGCAGAAGGGATTCGAATCAAACGATTGGATACTGCAGGAAAGATTACAGAAGAAGCTTCCTTCCATTCAGACCACATTACGCAGATTGGTCCCTACGCAATCGAAAACGCTCGCTTTTACCTGTTTAATCCTCAAAAAGATGCGATCGAAGTATTTCTGGAAGGCGGCGAATGGGAATATAGTATCCCATTACAAATGGAAACGGGACAGAAGGGTGTAATTTCAGAACTATGTGTCGTTGGCGAATGGATCTACTATGTTGACACCCAAAACTATCAACTATTGCGTGTCAAAAAAAATGGAAACGAATCACCGGAAGTATTACTGACTCAATTTGATGGCAAGATTGCATTATTTGGAAGCGAATTATATGCGGTCAACAGTCAGATGGTAAAGGATTTCACGAACTCCGATGTACCGGATGGAGAACAAGAGACGATAGCCGAAGTTGGGGAGAGTTACTTTCACCGTTGGAATGGAAAATCATTTGATAAATTATTCAAATTTCCTGGGGGCTACACACCTGGACACTTTGTAGTAGAAGACAATTACATCGTGATCGTTTCGGGGGGCTGGAATGTCGTAGATCGTTTTACCCGACAAGGAGAATATATAGACACGATTGCAAATTTCAATCGAGCCAAAGAACTTAGTCTGTATCACGCGCGGATATTTCGTGTGCCGTCAGGTTACATACTGATCAACCGTGGCGACAACACAATCATAACAATTGTGAATCAAACAGAAAGAGCGGAGTAGATTCGCGATGTTCTTTATCATCTTACATCAGATGACAAGTCGATGGAAGCAGCAAGTCATTCTATTGTTAATGCTCGTTTTTGGTTTTCTCATTCCGGTATCGGATGTGAACTTAACGTTTGATGTGTGGGACAAAACAAAAATTGGTGCGCTTCGTCCCGAAACCGTACTTACTAGGATCGAAAGTCTAGATAATAATTTAACTGGTTTGCAAAAACTTGTCGATGAACTGGTGCTGATAGATGATATTAGTGTCAGCGTTGTACAATTGTTGCAGTTAGATTATCGAGGACGCAATTATAATTTACGAGTGCAGAAGAACGATGACAAATGGGAAAACTATCGCGCGTCGCCCTTTTTGATGAAGGGGAGATTAGGATCTTTCTATTTGCCGAATTATTATATGGATCCTGTGCTCACTCCGAATTTGGGGGAATCCATTCGAATCGAAGGGACTCATTACAATTATTCCGGCGAATTGGTCCTATTAGAACAACGAGTGGCGGTGCTGATTCGAGAAGATCCTCCGCACCTACTCAAAGACACACCTTGGGGGACAGAAATACTTGTGTATTTCGACTCGTCACAGAGAGAGTCGGTGCATGCTACAATACAAAAAAATAGCGAAAAATACGCATTGAAAATAGCAGAATATACAGCGGAAGATCTTTTAGGGGAAATGATTGAGCGTACTGAAACAGGAATGTATCGTATGATGAAATTATCTGGTCTTGTGCTTGTGTCTGCTTTGGCGAATTTAGTAATTTTGCTAGTATCCCAGTTTTACACAGACCGATATGAAAACCAAATTCGCGTTTCGATCGGAGCACAACCGTCGAATCTATTTGTGGAATACTATTGGCGCCTTTTTATTCTTTTTTTACTTAGTGCACCGATCATCGCATTATTATTACCAATTTTTGCTCGATATGCCGGTCCTTTACCAAAAACAAGAATTCAACCTGCAGCATTCGTGATCTATCTAGGGATTGGGGGTGCACTGAGTGTGGTGTATGCGGGAATTGTTACGTACCGTTGCTTCGTAAAACGTGTAATCGATTTTAGGAGGTGAACCTGATTGCTGTGGAAAGTGTATCGTAATTTGCAGGAACACAAATTATTGTATTTTTTATTGATGTTGCAACTCATATTGGGGCTGGTTTTTATTGTAATTGCACAGAATGCATACGCTACTGCGAGTATAAGATTCGCGGATTTAAAGAAGCGCTATCCTTCGAATGAGTATATTTTGACGTACAGACAAACTGCCGGAAACAGAGTCGACTTTTTGATTCCGACGGAAATGCAGGTGGTAGCGGACTCTTTCGCCGGCAAAGCTCAGATAAATTATTTTGGATTGTTTTATATGCAACCTTTCGTAGATGGCGATTTCCAAGACATTACCTTTTTAATCACATCGGATTCAATAAGTGGAAATACTGAAAGCTCCGATAACGAAGTCGTGATAATCGACCGACAAGAGTATGATAGAGTACAATCTTTTATTTCGAGAGTGCCGAGCGTAAAACTCACACCAGATTATTTAGGAATAAAAGAACAAAAATGGGCACTTCAAGTTCGAGAATTGGATGATCGGATGATCGATTTCTCACTTTATGAAGTAAGTCGAGATACGGTTCCAAATCAGTTTCAGATAAGAGAAACGATTGTAATGCCTACAAGTGCGTATGATGCCTTGGTCTTGATGACGAAAGAAGACCCGCTTCATGTTGGGATGATGCAAATTACAGACATGATACATATTGCTTTACTCAACGATGAGAATGTAGAAACGGTGAACCAAATTCAAGAATCTGTGAACGACTTGGGGCGTGGCTTCTACGATGTACTTTCTGTTTTGAGTGAAGCGGAGCATGATATCTTATTCTCGCAGCAATTAGTAAATCAATATGGGGCATATGCAGCAGTAGGACTTATTGCAACTACGATCGGATCGGCTTCCATTCTCTGGATACAGTGGAAGAGAAGAAAACGCGACATCGCGATTTGCTTTGCCCTAGGCTCTACATTGTTGCAACAATGGCTTGAAATTGTATTGGAAATGGGAATGGTTATTGGAATGAGTGTCGTTTTGGCCAATGTCTTCGCGATCCCCCTGAATCGAATCGGAAATACATCGATGATTCTATCGAAATGGCATTTCTCATCGGTAATGGTTTCTTTGTTTATCGGTTTTAGTATCCTTGCAATATCGTCATTTGTGATACTTTTTCCTATTCAAAAAATGGATCCGGTTCGCATTATAACGGAGGAGGCATCATGATTCAGCTTAAGAATATAACCAAAACATATATCGGGAAAAATGTGACCACACAAGCGCTTAAGGGAATATCGATTTCGATTTCTTCAGGAGAATACATTTGTTTACATGGGAAATCCGGGTGCGGGAAAAGCACATTGCTCAATATTATTGGGGGGATGGATATCCCGACTACCGGGCAATACCTCTATAATAATATGGAGGTAGGAAAGTTCTCGTTTCGCGAATTGGCGTACTTTAGAAATCGAGAGGTTGGATATGTTTTTCAATCATTCCACCTTTTACCTACCTATACTGCATTGGAAAATGTAGCGATGCCGCTTGTTTATCGAGGAGTTCGGAAAAAGATACGTGAAGATCGAGCGAGAGCTGCACTGGAGCGTGTGAACCTGAGTGAAAAACGAGAGAATTTTCCGTCTGAGCTGTCAGGAGGCGAGCAACAACGCGTTGCAATTGCAAGATCTATCGTTCATGAACCATCTCTGCTTTTATGTGATGAACCTACCGGTAATTTAGATGAACAAAATGCGAAGCAAATTATCGAGATTATTGAGGCAATGCGATCGGATACAAGTACCCTCATCGTGGTAACCCACGACCACGAATTGCAACAACGCGCAGATCGACAAATAAGAATACAAGATGGAGTACTGACAGAAGAAACTCAATCGAATAATAACTATCGCGTCAATGTATGGTGCAATGGTGACGAAGGCGATGCGCACTCTATTTCGAGAGGTTAAGTCACGTTCATTATTAGAATAGTAACGAAAGGGCGGGTTATTGCACCATTCTTACGGCTTTGGTATAATGAACCTGTTATCTGTGAGCGGAAACAGTATGCCTCTTTTCCTAATTAGAGAGTTGCCGGACGGTGCAAGGCAATAGAGAATGCGGCAGAAACTCACCCGTGAGATTCTTCGGACGGTTTGCCTCGTTATCGGCGTTAAGGACGGCTTTGCCGTCGAATTAGAGTGGTACCACGAGCCCTTCGTCTCTTATGGACGGGGGCTTTTTAAATAGAGAGGAGCTTTCATGACCTATAATCATCGTGCAATCGAAAAAAAGTGGCAAGCGTTTTGGGACGAGAACAAGACCTACGAATGTCTCCAAGAGGATAATCGCGAAAAGTTTTTTGCCTTAATCGAGTTTCCGTATCCTTCCGGGGTAGGGCTTCATGTCGGGCACCCGAGACCGTACACGGCTTTGGATATCGTTGCCAGAAAACGCAGAATGCAGAATTACAATGTGCTCTTCCCGATCGGTTGGGATGCGTTCGGTCTGCCTGCCGAAAACTATGCGATGAAGAATCATGTGCATCCGAAGACGGTCACGGAGAAAAATATCGCGCACTTTAAAAGACAATTGAAGAGTTTGGGCTTTTCGTTTAACTGGGATCGCGAAGTGAACACGACGGACCCGCACTATTATAAATGGACGCAGTGGATTTTCTTGCAACTGTTTAAGCATGGGCTCGCCTACAAGCAAGAGATGCCCGTTAACTGGTGTACTTCCTGCAAAGTGGGTCTTGCCAATGAAGAGGTGGTTCAGGGGCACTGCGAGCGTTGCGGAGGAGATGTCGAGCACCGAGTTCGCAACCAATGGATGCTGGGAATTACAAAATACGCACAACGGTTGATCGACGATTTGGACACGGTCGACTTCTTGCCGCGGATCAAGGCGCAGCAGATCAATTGGATCGGCCGTAGCGAAGGGATGGAGATCGACTTCAAAATCGCCGATGCGGACGATGTCCTTCGCGTGTACACGACGAGGCCGGACACGCTTTTTGGCGCGACTTATATGGTGATTTCACCGGAGCATCCTTATTTGGACAAATATCGTGACCGCATTCGCAATATGGATGAGGTGGACGCGTACCGAAAAGACGTGATGAAAAAGTCCGACTTCGAGCGCACGGAGATGGTGAAGGAGAAAACCGGCGTGCATTTGCAGGGCCTAAACGCGATCAATCCGGCTAACGACGAAGAGATTCCGATCTGGATCTCGGACTATGTTCTTATGACGTATGGGACGGGCGCCATCATGGCGGTTCCTGCCCACGACCAAAGAGACTACGAATTTGCGAAAAAGTTTGGCCTTCCGATTGTGGAAGTGATCGCGGGTGGTGATATTTCTGAGCATGCGTATGTCGACGTCGACAAAGGGATCCTCGTGAACTCAGGTCTCTTGGACGGAATGCAAGTACAAGAGGCGATCGAGGCCATTTCTAATCAGCTGGAAGAAAAGGGGATCGGAAACAAAAAGGTCAACTTTAAGTTGAGAGACTGGGTATTCTCCAGACAGCGTTACTGGGGTGAGCCGATTCCGCTTGTCCATTGCGACGACTGCGGTTGGGTGCCGATCGACGAGTCGGAGCTGCCCTTAGTCCTTCCGCCACTGGAAGATTACGAGCCGACTCAGACTGGCGAATCGCCCCTATCCAAGATCACGGATTGGGTCAACACGACTTGTCCGTCTTGCGGCAAGGCTGCGAGAAGAGAGACCGACACGATGCCGCAATGGGCGGGGTCTTCCTGGTATTTCCTCCGCTACACGGATCCGCACAACGATGAGGCGCTTGCTTCAAAAGAAGCGATCGAGCACTTCATGCCGGTCGACTGGTATAACGGCGGGATGGAGCATACGACGCTTCACCTCTTGTACTCAAGGTTCTGGCATAAATTCCTATACGATATCGGAGTCGTGCAAACGCCGGAGCCATACCAAAAGCGCACCTCGCATGGCATGATCCTAGGGGAAGATAATGAGAAGATGTCGAAATCGAGAGGCAATGTGATCAACCCGGATGAGATTGTCGAAGAGTTCGGTGCGGACACGATGCGTACGTACGAGATGTTTATCGGTGACTTCGAAAAGACGGTTCCATGGTCGGAAAACGGCGTAAAGGGCTGTAGGCGCTTCCTCGACCGCGTGTGGCGCGTGCAGGAAATGGTGATCGGAGGCGACGATTACGGCGCTCTCAACAAGTCGATGCACAAGCTGATCAAGAAGGTTTCGTCAGACTTTGAAACGCTCAAGTTCAACACCGGAATCGCCCAAATGATGCAGGTGACCAACGAAATCTTCGACCAAGGTGAGATCACAAAGAAGGCATTCGCAGACTTCTTGCTTCTGCTGTATCCGGTCGCTCCGCATATAACCGAAGAAATGTGGCAACTGCAAGGTTTCGAAGGGTATATACACGACCAGCAGTGGCCTTCGTACGACGAGGCGCAGACGATCGACGATGTGATCAAGCTTCCGGTTCAAGTGAACGGAAAGATGCGCGGTACGATCGACGTAGCTCCGGATGCGGCGCAGGAGAGTTTGCTCGCATTTGTGGAGGAGTCACCGAATCTTTATAAGCATATCGAAGGCAAAAATATCGTAAAAGAGATCTATTTGCCGGGCAAAATCTACAATATCATTGTGAAATAGGAGGGATTACACTGATTCATTTAGTGATCGATTCCGTGGCGTATGCCACGAAGGATTGGCTCGCGGAGCACGGGGTGACCTGTGTTCCGCTGTCCTACCATTGGGAGGGCGACAATTACACGGAAGGGTTCCCGGGCGAGTTCGATGAGTTTTACCGCTCGTTCCAAGACGGCAACACCTTCCCGACCACCTCGCAGCCGTCTGCGGGCATGTTTTTAGAAGTTTTTGACCGACTGACGGAAAACGGCGACGAAGTTCTCGTGATCACGATGTCACAAAAACTGAGCGGGACTTACAATTCTGCGAAGCTGGCGCAAGCGGAGAGCCGATCCGAGCAAATCCGCGTGATCGACTCCACGCTTGCAGCAGCTCCGGAAATTTATCTGGCGGAACTTGCGGTACGCATGATCGAAGAGGGCGCGACACTGGATATGGTGGAAAAGGCCGTTTTGAATGCGATCGAAAAGATCGACTTCTTTATTCTGGTGGATACGCTGGAGTATCTGCGTAGAGGCGGCCGCATCGGCGGGGCGGAGGCTTTCTTAGGAAAGATGCTCGCCATCAAACCGATTCTAAAACTCGCGGACGGGCTCATTCAAGCACACGATAAGATCCGCGGGGCGAACCGCGCTCTGGAAAAGACGATTTCATTGATCCCCGAGGATGCCACATGGATTCGAGTCGTCCACGTATTGGCGGAAGAAAAAGCACAAGGTGTGCTTGAGCGCTTACAAAAATCGCACCCGAATGCAGACGTGCAAATGGGCGAGATCGGCCCCGTAATCGGGATCCACGTCGGCCCCGGCACGATCGGGATCGCGGCTGTACGATCGTAAGAGAAGCCCACAGCGAGCTCGAACGAACGGACGTTATCACCACATGAACCCTAGTTCGTGAATATCAATTGCAAATCATGCATAGGATAAGTTCATAACGTAAGTGACGGAGTCAGGGGATGTCCATAAGTGCGACTCTGAGACGAGTCCTCA
>CAZFWK010000056.1:0-9392 GCA_964522555.1 uncultured Peptoniphilaceae bacterium
TGGATGTTGGTACCCACCGGGATATTGCGAAGCGGAAGTGCATTTCCAACGATGATATCCGCCTCCGGACCGCTCTCTACAGTTTGCCCGACTTTCAGGCCGTTTGGTGCGAGGATGTATCTCTTCTCACCATCCGCATAGTGTAATAGCGCGATATAGGATGTGCGGTTCGGGTCGTATTCGATCGCTGCGACCTTCGCCGGAACATTGTCTTTATTTCTTTTGAAGTCGATGATGCGATACTTTCTCTTCGCACCGCCGCCACGGTGTCTGGAAGTGATGACGCCGCGGACGTTTCTTCCTCCGGACTTCTTTAGGTCTGTAGTGAGCGATTTTTCCGGTGTCGATTTAGTAATCTCGGCAAAATCGGAGACGCTCATTCCGCGAAGTCCCGGAGATGTCGGTTTATATTTTCTGATTCCCATATTTACTCTCCTTCTACAGGTTTTCGAAGAATTCGATGGACTTTGAGTCCTCCGTCAATGTGACGATGGCCTTTTTCCAATCGGGTCTCTTTCCCTTGTGTACGCCTTGACGTTTTACTTTTCCGAGCATGTTCATCGTGTTTACATTCTTTACCTTCACGCCGAACACGGTCTCGACCGCTTTTTTAATCTCGGATTTATTCGCCGTCTTCATCACTTGGAATACGTATTTGCGACCCTCTTGTAATTCCATGCTTTGCTCGGTGATGATCGGCTTTATGATAATGTCGTAAGCGGAAATTGTCATATCAGCACCTCCTCTAATTTACGGATGGCTTCTCTTGTGACGACCAGCGAATCGTGGCGTAGCATTTCGTATACATGCGCATTGTGCGCTTGTGCGGTATGCACATAGGGGATATTGCGGAAACTCTTGATCACCGTTTCATCCACTGTATCTAAAACAACGAGTGTTTTTCTCTCTGCGCCGATCGCCTTCAGAGCGTTTATGGCTGTTTTTGTCTTGATCGCATCGAACGCGATCGAATCTAAAACGATCAGCTCGCCGTCTCTGAGTTTGGAAGTGAGAACCGAGCGCATGGCCAGCTTCTTCACTTTTTTCGGAATTTTGTAGCTATAGTCGCGGGGTTTCGGTGCGAATACAATTCCGCCGCCTCTCCATTGCGGGGAGCGCGTGCTTCCCTGTCTGGCGCGACCGGTACCCTTTTGTCTCCAGGGTTTTCTTCCTCCGCCTCTGACCTCTGCTCTGGTCAAAGTGGATTGGGTGCCTTGTCGACGGTTTGCCAAGTGGTTTTTCACCGCTTCGTAAACCGCATGCTCGTTAACCTCGATGTCGAAGACCTTTTCGTTCAGGTCGAGCTGTTCGACTTTTTCGCCCTTTATATTTATTACATCAATTGTAGGCATGTCTTACTCCTTCCCGTCCGATTATTTCTGCTTTACAGTCTTCGTGATTCTGACCAGGCCGTTTTTGTTTCCGGGGATTGCACCTTTGATCAGGATCATGTTGTTTTCTACATCCACACGCACGACTTCCAGGTTTTGAACGGTTACGCGCTCATTTCCCATGCGTCCAGCGCCTTTCGTTCCCTTAAACACTTTTCCGGGATACGTACCGGCTGCTCTTGCACCGCTCGATCTGTGGAACTTAGAACCGTGTGTTTCACGACCGCGCGAGTAGTTGTGTCTCTTAATCGCACCTTGCGTGCCCTTACCCTTTGAAGTGCCGACCACATCTACGCGCTCGTTCGCTTCAAAAATACCGACGGTGATTTCTTGACCGGGTTCGAAGGTTTCGCCTTCTTCTACTTCGAGTTCTTGCAGAACTTTCTTGTAACCCACGCCACTCTTATCGAAATGACCTTTTTTCGCTTGATTTACTTTGTTCTCTTTGCGATCCTCGTATCCGATTTGAACCGCATTGTAACCGTCTGTTTCTACTGTTTTAACCTGTACGACGTATACAGGACCTGCCTGAACGACAGTGACAGGAACGAGCTCTCCATTTTCCATGAAGATCTGCGTCATGCCGACTTTTTTACCAATGATACTCTTCACGAGTTACCTCCTAACTTACAGCGGATTGCTTTGCAATCATTCTAAGCGGTTTACAGCTTTATTTCGATGTCGATCCCGGCAGGAAGATTTAATTTCTTCAGTGCATCCAATGTATTCGGATTGGGATTGATGATGTCGATTAATCTCTTATGCGTGCGTTGTTCGAACTGCTCGCGAGAGTCTTTGTACTTGTGTACCGCGCGGATGATCGTGACGATCTGTTTCTCCGTAGGAAGCGGGATCGGTCCTGAAACCTTTGCGCCTGAGCGCTTGGTTGCTTCTACGATTTTTGCCGCGGATTGATCAAGAAGATCGTGATCGTACGCGCGCAATCTGATTCTGATTCTTTGTTGACGTGCCATTTTTTCCTCCTTTAATGTGCATGCAATAGCTACATACATTCAGCTTCTCTCGTACCACCCGTCCGGGCGTGTCGTGCTGCCCCGTAAAAAAAGGGCTTCCGGACAGAAAGAACCGCTGTCGTCCGCCTTTTGGCGCACTGCTCATTGAGAATTACCGGTAGGTTCCCGCAACCTCTCAAATCATAGCTCTGCTTTTAAGACACCATAACATTATACTCGCTACACGAGAGTAATGCAAGCCCTTTTTTGAATTCTCGCACAGCAAATCCCCTCGGGAAAAAGGAATCGGCCACGGTTAACCGCGGTCCGATTCCTTTTGTTGCTTTTTGATCGTACTGACTGCTACACCCATCAGGACAAGCCCTGTGGTGAAGAAGATGCTTGTTCCGATTCCGCCGGTTGAGGGATATACAGGCAAGAGGCGGTTTACGATCGACACCACGTCGTCGTAAATCACCGCGTTCTCCGAGTCCGTATAGTCGATCCACACATACTTCCCGTATTGTTCAATGAAGTCGAGTCGTAGGAGTCTGGGTTCCGTTTCTTTTACATAGCCTTTTGGGGCTTGAGTTTCCAAGATCCAATAAAATCGGCTGGGTTCGAAGATTGCCGTGGCCGCATCTTTGGTAAAGGTTGCGGTAGCGGCTTCATCGATCGGAGTGCCCTCCTCATCCGATTTTTCTCCGGTCATCGCAGTCGCAATGGGCACGGCTGTCGGGTTCTCGTTCGGGTTCTCTGCATAAGCCACAAATCCGGCCGCCATTGAGTCCGACCCGTCCGTTGGCTCGCCCGGGATCGGCTTTTCCTTTTCATCCACTTTGTATAGGGTGAGAGGAAGGAAGGCCGCTTTGCTGTTTTTTACCTTCAGATCGACCGTTGGCTCCCCCGTATTCGGATCGATCGGGCGATTCAACTCCTTCGCCCCGGAGTATACTCTTCCTTTTTTTCGATTCGAAACGAAGCTCCCGATACGGCGTCGGGAACTGGGCCACCTGTCGCACTTTTTGTCACCTTTTTGATTGCGATTTTTGTCAAAATCTCTTTATAGTTCTCGATTTCTTGGTTTACGGTCGATCCGGCGAGTTCAATTTCTCCATTGTGCTTGATGACCAAAGGAATCCATTCCGTTTCCGGAACATAGCCTTCCGGCGTACTGATTTCTTCAAGGAAGTAAGATCCTACCCCGAGAATTCCGTAGTCTAAAAGCCCGCTCGCTGTCGAAGTCACCGGCGCCCCAATCTTGGTCATCCGATCGGCCTCGTAGAGCTGAAACTCGGCTCCTTCCAAAGCGGTAGAATTGGTGCCGTCGACTTTTTTCAACCAAACGGGGACTTCCACCAAAGTATTGGTGATTCGAAGGGTGCCATCCTGTCCTTGTAAGAAAGTTGTGTTCAACAAAGAGCCTTCGTCATCGAATACTTCTCTGGAAACCCGATAATTGGAATTCCCGGTCTCCGTCACACTGTATCGGTAGTAATCACCTATGTTGTCATAAGATAGCAAATTATGGTATTCCTTCACCCATCCATCCAATCCCTGTAGTGTGCCGGTTTGAATCGATTCCCGAATCAAAGTCTTCGTATGCGTCCGGTAAAGCGTGAATTGGATCGTGGACTTTTTCTCATCCGGAATCGGATTGCCAAATGGGTCTTGCCATCTCTTTTCGATCGTAAGATCGACGAGATCACCGGATACGGAAGGTATCGGAAACTCTCGCAAAACCGTAGGGTCGTTCAAGTTCGGGTTGAGCGTCGTGGTTCCGTTCGTTTGGTAATAAAAGTTTTGCTGAAAATTCGGGGCTTCTGTACGAAGATGAATATCGTAGGACAGCTTTACCCACATCCCTTCCCCTAAATTCAGTCCGGTAAGTGTGAGTTCGCCGTTTTCTTCTGTCAGCTTTACATTGCGAAGCAATGCGCGCTCGCCGGTTCGGATTGGCTCTCCATTTCGATACAGGACTCCGTTCACCAGCGTAGAACCGTCCGAAGCCGTTAGCGTATACTCAGAAGGATCCAATACGTTGGCGCCTTTGTGAAGTAGGGTTTGTTCTCCCATCGGATCCGTGACCGTTCCGTCTCGCACAAGCCTGAACTTATAGTGGATCAAGTCATACAGATAGGTATCCAAATCCGTCGGGTCCTGCACATCCGAGTACAA
The DNA here is from genome assembly GCA_964522555.1 of uncultured Peptoniphilaceae bacterium. Classification (GTDB taxonomy): domain Bacteria; phylum Bacillota; class Clostridia; order Tissierellales; family Peptoniphilaceae; genus JAAYQA01. The sequence goes on from CAZFWK010000056.1 coordinate 4,523, forward strand.
ATATTCGTTGCTCCCAAGATTCATTACATTATTGACCGCGACCGCTTTCGGAACCGGGTTGAACAATCCGTGATAGCTTGGCGTATCCTCCAACGCGATTCCCATCGAAGCCATTTCGATTCCTTCTCGCTGCAACATCCGCGCATAAGACATCGTGGCGAAGCCGTGCCGATCTACAAGATATCCGTCAACAAGATAATCTTGGCTGAATTTTCCGATGGTGTTATTGACCTTATGGTCCAAAAGCCAATAGCTCTCCCCTGATCCTTTCATTCTATTGGTTTGATGGAGGTGGTTTACTTTCTCAAAAGCCGTTGCGATCATGGAAGTGTCAAACCCTTGGACCCCTTGGTAATTAAGGATCCGGAAATCGTCTGTCGCTTGCTGAATCTCACTCACGGTAAAACTTCTTGTCGGTACCCCGTCGGTCACGGTGATAATCATTTTGTTTTTCGCGGTGCCTTTTTCCAACAGCTTTGCCGCATGTTCCAGCGCCGCTTGCGTAAAGGTGCCTCCCAAAAAGCGATAGTTTTCGATATCTTTATTCTCAGACGGCGCAGTTGTCGGTAGTAAGTTTACTATGTCTTGCGCATTTGTCGTGAGTGCGTCGGAAGTGTGATCGGGAGCAGAGCCTTTGTACGATAAATTCTTGTTACCAACCTTCTGTTCCGTATCGATCACCACACCATCCTCGCCGTTGAAAACAACCGAACCGTACGTAACCAGAGCCATCTTGAGATTCCCTTGCGCGTTCTTCTCGGGATCCAGCAGATCTTCTACTAATGCCTTGATGTCATCCGATACGGGCTTCACTCTCCCTTCCATGCTGTTCGAGTTATCCAGCACGATGACGAGATCCGTCGTTTCGCGGTACGGGTCGGAGCGACCGTCGACTTGCAGGTCGATTGTAAAGCGACCCGGCGTTTCGGTTCCGGTAGCCGATTTCGAAAGGAGCGCCTCATCGTATTCGAGCGGATCCTGTGCTGCATTTCTCACATGGGGGCTGTCCTGTGAATAAGACTCGGGGTACGTGCCCTCTGCATCCGTTGAGTAGGTCATTCCGTCCGTCGGAAAGCCGTAGAACGGGATCGAAAGATCGGCGAGGCAGGCATTGGCGTTCATGGATAGGGTCAAATAGCTCGTACCGCGAGGCACGGGAGTTCCGTCTGTATAATTTACAGATAAATCCGGATGCACCAAAATCTCTTGCCAGGTGAGATCTTGCGCAACTCCGTCGTGAGCGGTAAGGCGAATCGTGAATTCATCTCCCACAAAAGGATCGCCCTCGTCATACCTTGACTTCGGCAGTGTAATAATCTCCCAAGAAGCAATTCCATCTTGGTTGTAGAGTTTGGGATCCGCGTCGTGTTCATCGAGAATACAATCGCCGTCGTCATCCGGGTCTTGCGTATCCGGGATTCCGTCGTCATCGGTATCTCGAAGGACCGTAATGGTGAAGCTTTTAGTCGTTACGTTTCCGTCATAATCCCTCGATTCAATCTCGACAAGGAACGCTTCACTTTCATGTGAACCATTTGACCATGTAACCACCGGAGTTCCCGTAATTGTATTGGTTTCGGTGTTAAACGACACACCCTCCGGTAGTCCCGATATTGATATTTTCGGATTCTCGTCCCGATCATCTGCTGTTTTGATCAAGGCGGGTATAATACTCTCACCCTCCATCACAGTCTGATTCCCAGGCGCCCAAAGTAGAGGTGGGGTGGGATCTTTAATGTAGCGGTAGTAGTAAGGAAAAACATTAGGTCCCGCTGCCGTAATCGTGACATTTGTACTCTGATTCGGTAAAAGTTCATAAATCGCGGAGCCGCAGGAAGAGGCCCGACATTCGCTTCACCTGCAGGTAGGTTGAATTCTTTTGGATTAGGCGCGATACCCGGAACCGGAGTTTCCTTGTCCTTTACAAGATAATGCACTTCTGTCGGGTAAATGGGCGGAAAAGAGACTTGTTGAAACGCATAATACTGTCCTGAACTACCGCTTAACCCTAAATACACTGTATCCTTGCCGAATTCATCACTCATTTGACTATAAGTGTAAGTCTTGTTCCCCTGTGTTTCCGGCGTACCGGTCGCGGTTCCATTTCGATAATACTTGTATTCTAGAGTATAGATATTGTCGATCTTTTCGTTTGAACTCCCGGCATCTGTCAATTTCCAAGTGATGTGAAGTGTATGGTCTTGCGCACTTGCACTAGCATACGGCATCTCGAGTTGACTTTTTGCTTCATGCGGAATAAAGATCCCATGTTGTGCATTGCCTTGAATCGGCTTTGTAATTGCGATATGACTATCTGAAATGGAACCGTTGAGAGTATGTGTATTATCAAAAGGGGCGTAGTTATCATCACTTCGACTTCTCTGGTCGATTTCAATCGCAATCGCTTTTTGTATTGGCTCAAAAGTGGTTGAAAGGATGCGATGAATTCTCCCGTAAATCCCCAATGCACCATAATCACTATCCGCATGTGGAATATAATTGGGGTGATTGTGTAGCACGAAGGCCATACCGAAATCATTGCCCGGTATATTGCCAAATGGTGCAGAAGTAGAGCTTTCGATCTTGAAGGTGAGTGAGAGATCCGCTTCCGCGATATTATAGGCAGTCTTAGAGGTCACGAAACTCTGGTCAGCAATTTCTTTACCGGATGATAACTGCACTGCGTTCCCATTTATTTCCGCATCATTTTGAGCCGAGGTTCCAGTTCTAATAAAAACATCCTCTATCGATTGTGAACCAATCGATGGAAAAGTGTAGGTCGTCCGATTCTCCATCTCCGTCGAAGCCGCATGGGCTTTCTCCGGAAACACAAAAAGCCCCACACTGACTTGCAATAGTAGTAATAACGCAAGGGTGAGGGTCGCAAATTTGTTATTCTGATTTTTTCGATGTCGATGCGGTGTTGGCGGGTTCAAAGCTTTTTCCTCGTCAGGCTCTCGAAAAGTGTGTTGTGAAACTCTTTATAGTCCTACATTCAATTATGTTATGATATCACAATCCATAACACATTGTAAAGATAGGCATACAAAAAGTGTGGGATTGCTCCCACACTTAGACTATAGATAAAGTTACTATTCAAGTTGGAGTGAAGGAGAGCCCGGTGTACCCCTTGAGGCCATATCTTGGCCGAGCGGTCCGTGAGCGTGCCGAAAGGGGTATACCGGGCTCGACTGAACGGTCCTTATTATCACTCGGAGGTGTCGGATTGCTCCTTCACCCTTCATTAGTAAATTTCTTAACCTCTTTTTGCCCCGTAATAAAATAAAGTAACCGTGCCGGGACCGGTGTGCGCGCCGATAACGGATCCGATGGTCATGATCTTGTATTCGGATACATTCGGGAAGCTCTCTTGTACCAGTTCTTTCAATGTCAATGCATCCTCCTCGCAACGGGAATGAGAGAGAAAGACTTTGCCGTCGTAACTTGTTCCGTCTTTCACGAGCGCCTTCATGCGATTGACCGCTTCCACCATCGTCTTCTTTTTTCCGCGGATTTTCGCCTGCACCGTAAGCTTGCCTTGTGCATCTACGATCATGAGAGGGCAGATGTTCAGGAGTCCGCCTACTGCTGCAGAAGCTGCGGATACCCTACCGCCTCGTTTCAAATGCGTAAGGTCCGATGTAAAGAACCATTGCTGAATATTCAGCTTGTTCTCCTCTACCCAACGGTCCGCATCCTGGATCGACACCCCTTGATCGCGCAAGTCCGCTACCATGTCGAGCAGAAGCCCGAGTCCCGAAGACGCGCTGAGCGAATCGTGAAAGCTTAAAACACGATCGGGGTACTTTTCTTCCAATACACCCTTAGCAGTCAACATCGACTGAACGGAACTGCTGATTCCCGATGATAATTCCAAGTGCAAAATGTCTTTTCCTTCTTCGAGGAATGGGGTGAATAGGTCGATATAGGCTTGGACATTGACTTGCGAAGTCGTTGGCATGGCTCCCTTGTCGATGCGTGCATAAAATTCCTCGTACGACATCGTCTGTCCCAAGTCGTCCGGGTATTCTACTTCGTCGATAATATAGGTGAACGGCGTATAAGGGATATTTCGGCTCTCCAAGTATTCCTTGGTCATGTCGGCCGTGGAAGAAGTCGTGAGTACAAAAGTCATATCGTCTCCTCGATCCTACTTTTTCTTCGGCAGTGCCGATAAGTCCATCGCCGCGATATCAAAACGAACTTCTTCTCCGTCGTTTTTAACGAGCGCCGGAATGCCGATCGCGCCCATTTCTTTTATCGGGAGAAATGCGTCGCTTTTATCGCGAATAGCCATAAATCTTTTCAGTCCGCCGAGTGACTCCATAATATCGATATTCGCATAACGCACACCGGCTTGATCTAATTTTTCCTTTGCCGTCGGGCAGTGTTGGCACTGCTCGCAGCTGTATAATACCCAACGATCATTACTCATAGTAAGCACCTCTTCGTTTCAAATTTTATAATACCAGTATACCCTAAAGCGCGATAGTTGCCTAACTTATTAAAGGAGCTAGAGGTCCGGCCCTCTAAAGAAAAAGAAAGCCGGCACTCGGCCGACTTCAGTATGTTTTGAAACTGTTTGATCAAGAATATCAATTGCAAAAGATGTTTGGATTGATCGTTGTGTAAGTGACGGAGTCAGGGGTGTCCATAAGTGCGACTCTGAGACGAGTCCTCACCTTCTTCTCTATCGATCGAGAGGACGAAGTATCAGCTGGAGCGCGTTGGACCCCCTGATGGAGTCACGATTTATACTGAATTACTCAGTTCATTTGACTTTATTTACGAAAAAACCGACCCAAACACCGGTTTTTTTCATTTTATTTATGCGTTGATTTTCGCTACGACGCCTGCTCCTACGGTGCGG
>CAZFWK010000057.1:0-9251 GCA_964522555.1 uncultured Peptoniphilaceae bacterium
TCATCTATCTAGGACGTCCGTCACCGGACGCCTCAAGCGATCTACCTTTGCGGAGGCAACGAGCAGCTGCCTTTGTTCCTATTTTGATCTTGCACCGAATGGGGTTTACAGAGCCGCATAGTCGCCTATACGCTGGTGAGCTCTTACCTCACCTTTCCATCCTTACCCAGCACTCAAGTAAAGCTGAGAGCGGTCGGATCACCGAAGTACTTTCAGCCTTGCTTGAGTGCTGGGCGGTTTATTTCTGTTGCACTAGCCTTAGGGTCGCCCCCACCGGACATTATCCGGCATCCTTGCTCTGTGGTGCACGGACTTTCCTCGTACCGAAGCACGCGATCATCTGACTTACTTATGTACTTATAGTATACCAGAATTGCGAGATTCCCTCAACCAAGCGATTTCTATTGCGATACACTCGGTACAATGATACAATATCGTAATACTAACAGAGTAGAGAAGACGCGTTAAGTGTTAGAGGATGGGATGTAGCCTTTAAACGAAAATGTCAATTGCGATGTCTTCTCGCTTCCGCTGAACCCAAATGCATGACCAATCCCATAATGCAAGGCGCAAAACGTAAGCGGGGCAAGCCTCTTTAGGCATGCCCTGCTTTTTCATTACGCCGGACTCTTTTAGTAAATACCTGTAAGGAGTACCCATGGATACTGAAAAGATCAAATCTTCCGTACGGCAGCTGTTGGAGGCGGTCGGTGAAGACCCAAGCCGTGAAGGGCTTCGCGAAACCCCGGACCGCGTCGCGAGAATGTATGAAGAGCTGTTTAGCGGGCTGGGGCAAACCGCCGAGCAACACCTGGCAAAGACCTTCCCGATTGACCACAACGAGCTCGTCATCGAACGAGACATTACCTTCTACTCGATGTGCGAGCACCACCTGCTCCCGTTTTACGGAAAGGCACACATCGCATACTTACCGAGCGGCCGCGTGGCGGGGCTATCGAAGCTGGCGCGAACGGTCGAATTGTACGCACATAAACCGCAGATCCAGGAGCAACTGACCACCGAGATCGCCGAAGCCATGATGAAGTATCTGGACGCACAAGGTGCGATGGTGATCATCGAGGCGGAACACATGTGCATGACGATGCGCGGCGTGAAAAAGCCCGGGACGCTCACCGTAACGGCTGTGTCGAGAGGCGCATTCGCCGACGACCCGAGCCTTCGCGAAGAAGTCTACCGACTCTTACACTTGCGCGCGTAATGGATGTGCTATATAAGGAAGGCTTCCTTCCGAATGCGAATTTGATTTACGATCACCCGGTCTACGCTTCGCTCTTAGACCGCTTGGAAGCGACCGAAAAGGTGCGTATTTTTTGCAAGCACGACCTTGCCCACTTTTTGGACGTCGCGCGGATCGCCACGATTCTTTGCCACGAAAGAAATTTCTCCATCAGCCGCGACCTGATCTACACCACGGCACTTCTTCACGACATCGGTCGTTTTGCCGAAAATGAAGAGGGAACCCCTCATGATCTCGCAAGTGTAGCCGTTGCGAAAGAGCTTTTGCCTCTTACCGACTTTTCCGACGAAGAGATTGATAGGATCCTCGAAGCCATCTCAGACCACCGAAAGAAGGAGGCGGAGGGCTTCTCTGGGATCTTTCGGGAAGCGGACAAAGCGTCGCGGGCATGCTTTCGCTGCCCGGCGCGCGCACAGTGCAACTGGCCGGATTCGAAAAAGAATCTCGCGATCTACTATTAGGAGAAAAGATGAAAATACGAAATACCGAATTCAACTTTACGACCGGTGCCGCCATCATGGGCATCCTCAATGTAACCCCCGATTCGTTCTCGGACGGCGGCGCGCACAACGACCTCGACCGCGCTCTTTTTCACGTGGAGCAAATGATCCGAGACGGCGCCTCGATCATCGACATCGGCGGCGAATCGACGAGGCCGGGTTATACGCCGATCTCGAGCGAAGAAGAAACGGCCCGCATCGTGCCGGTCATCGAATCAGTCCGCAAAAGATTCGACATTCCGATCTCCGTGGATACTTTTAAGAGCCAAACCTGGGAGGCGGCGATCCATGCCGGTGCCGACATCATCAACGATATATGGGGCTTCCAATACGATCAAAGGATGGCAGAGGTGACCGCTCGTCACGATAAGTGGGCCGTCCTGATGCACAATCGACCGGATAAAAACTACACGGATTACTTCTCAGACCTCCTGAAAGACCTCGAGAAATCCATTCGTTTTGCATTGGATGCGGGCATGGCCAAAGAAAAGATCATACTGGACCCGGGCGTAGGCTTCGCCAAAGACTACGAAAAAGACCTGATCGCGATCAATCGACTCGATCAACTGCAAGTGCTCGGCTACCCCGTCCTACTGGGTACTTCGCGAAAGCGCTTCGTCGGAAAGGCATTGGGGGATCTCCCTGTAAACGAGCGAGCGGAAGGCACGGCTGCTACCACCGCTATCGGCGTGATGAAGGGTGCTGTGATCTTTCGCGTACACGACGTCAAGGAAAACTACCGCGCGATGCAGATGGCTTTAGCTGTGCGAAACGAGGGTCTCTATGGATAGAATCCTCATCCGAGACCTCGAGCTATTCGCGTACCACGGGGTGTTCGAAGAAGAAAAGAAGCTCGGGCAAAAGTTTGTGATAAGAGCAGATCTCTTCCTTCCGCTTCGGGAGGCGGCGATGTCCGGCGACTTGGAGAAGTCCGTGCATTACGGCAAGCTTTGCGAGGTGATGGAAGAAGCCTTTACGGAACAACCACACGACTTAATCGAGACGGCGGCCGAGATCACCGCGATGGAAGTGCTCGAGCGCTTCCCGATCGCCACGGGCATTCGCTTGCAAGTAAAAAAACCTTGGGCGCCGATCCATAAAGCCCTAGCTTTTGCCGCAGTAGAAGTGACACGCATTTGGAAGCGCGCCTTTATCGGCCTTGGTTCGAATCTGGGAGAGCGTTCCGAAAGGCTTGCCGAAGCGGTCGAATGCTTGGAACATACGCGAGGCATACGCTTGAAGAAGCAGTCCACGGTTACAGAGACCAAGGCTTGGGGACTCACCGACCAACCCGACTTCTTAAACCAAGTCGTAGAGATCGAAACCGTACTAGAGCCGAAAGAGCTGATGGCGCATCTGCTCTGGATCGAAACGCTCATGGGACGCACCCGAGAGGTCCACTGGGGGCCGCGCACAATCGACTTGGACCTCCTGTACTTTGAAGACACGATCCTCGATTCGGACCTCCTCAACCTCCCGCACCCCTATGTGCGAGAAAGGGAATTCGTGCTCGAACCACTCGCAGAAATCGCCCCCCATTTTGTAGACCCCCTCGCCAGAAAGACGATCGCGGTGCTATTGGAAGAATGGAAGAACAAATAGAAAAAGCCATGAGTGCGCTTTGCATCTCATGGCTTTTGTTGTGGCATAGAATCTATTAGAGGTTCATACTGGAGGCTGCGATGCTTGCGCCGAGTAGGGAGAGCGCGAACAATGCAAGTACGAGTACGATATACGAGAGATAGCCCGCGTTTCGGATCAAAGAGGGCTGCTCGACAGGTGGTTCTTCTGATGGGGTTTCTTCGATGAACACGGGTTCGAAAGGCACTTCGGACTCGTGTCCGATCTCCGCTGCTTCTTCCTCTTCGATCGGTACCGGTTCTTGCAACACCGCTTGTAGCGACTTTTTCTCCCGCGAGAATAAAACCAATCCGACGATGAAAATCGTAAGCACGGCGAATACGGTGATGACGATCCCCAATATTTCATGACTCGCGATGATCAGCGGAAATACGATCGACCCCATTAGATTCATCGACATATGAAGGAGGATGACCGGGAGTACCGATCCGTATTTGAGAAAAAGCGTACCCCAGAGAATTCCGAGCGCCGTCGCATAGACCGCTTGCGGGATATTCATATGAAACAAACCGAATGCCAGTCCACCTGCGATCACCGCATTTCGCCTGCCAAACGATAGCGCCTTCGTCAAGAAACGCTTGCGAAATACCAGCTCTTCCATGATCGGCGCGAGGATTACGATAAATATAATGGAAAGCGGAAGCGACGAAATATTCAGTATGTCAATGACGATATTTTCACTGATATTGAATAGGCGCACAAAGGGGTAATTCAAGATGCTTCCCACGATGGAGAACAAGTAACCGGTAGCCAGACTGATCAAACTGTAGCGCACCCAATCCGAAACGGGAAACGGCTTCTTTTCAGGCAGTTCCGCATCCGGCAACTTTCTCGTCACCCAGAAAAAGATCGGCACCCCGACCAGATAATTCGGTATGCTCGTGAGCACCCAAATATACCACGGTTGATTCTGTATGCCGGGAACTGCGTTATTCAAAACGCCCGTCAGGATGAGTTGCATGATCGTAAGAGATAGCAGATACGCCGTCAAAGCGAAACCTAATCTCCTTGCCTCTTTTTTTCTTTGCCTCATTGATTCCTCCTACTGTGAGAACGGGGCTCGAAACGGAGCCACGGATACCGAAACTTCTATTTTTTTCTCTATCAACCTTTTCAGCTTTGCCAATACGGGATACTCCGTCTCATAATGCCCGGCGTCGATCACAAATAGTCCTTCCGATTCCGCCAATAGCGCCTGGTGATGCTTGATTTCAGAGGTTACCAGCACATCGACACAAAGCTCGCTCGCTTTTTTCGTGAGGTCTCCCCCGGCGCCACCACAGATCATAACGGTTGATGCGAGCTTATCCGGGTCGCCTACGGTTCGAAGCGTGTTGGATGACAGCGCTGCTTTCACCTTCTGCGCAAATGGGCCGCAAGCGATCGGCCCGATTTCCCCGCTCCATCCGATTTCATCTTCGAGAGGAGCTGCGTTGCGAAGGCCGAGCGCATCTGCCAACGCCTTATTCACCCCGACTTCTGAACGATCCAGATTCGTATGCGCTGAAAGCACATGGATCCCTTCTTGTAGCGCCTCTCGTATCAAAAGGCCCGGCATAGCGCTCGTGTCGACCGCGTGGATCGCTTCAAAGAGAAGCGGGTGATGCGTAAGAATCACATTGCAGCCTTTAGCCTTCGCCTCTTTCACGGTTCTCGCGCGCAAGTCCAGATCCAAGTAAATGCCCGTCATTTCCGCATTCAAATTTCCGATCGTCAGGCCGCTGTTGTCCCAGGGTTCCTGTGTCTCAAGCGGTGCGATCTCTTCCAAGAGCGCCATCAAATCCGCAATTTTATAAGGCATTCAATACCTCCTCCAATTCCCGCAACTTCTGCCTTACCCGCTCGGCACTCGCCCCTTCCGAGTCAAGCCCATCCAAAACAGACGATTGCACCTTGTGCTCTTTTTCGATCCATTCCTTTAATACGGGGTCTCGTTCTCGTAGCGGAATTCTGCCATAGCGGTACTCGTTCTCTGTGTTGTACGACTCTGAACCCGGTGTTGCGACCAAGATCGTGTACGTCTTGCCCGCTTCTTCGACCCAAAGATCCGCTTCGATCCGAAACCCGCTCTCATGTAAAAAGCGACGAACCTCTCTCTCCCCTTTTTGAGGAGAGAGAACCAGTCGTCGCAATAGCTTCCCTTGCGATAGCGCGTCCTGCAAAACTCCAATGATGCGGTGTCCGCCCATCCCGGCGATTACGACTGTATCAACGGCACCGGTGTCGATTCCTTTAAGCCCGTCCGTGACCATCGTCTCAATTTTGTCTACAACCGGCGACCCTTGGAATCGGTCCACACATTTTTGCAAAGAATGTGGGCTGATATCCGTCGCGATGACGCGTTCGATGCCTTCCCTTTGCAGCGCCATCTCGACCAGCAAGCCGTGATCGGTTCCGATATCCGCGATCACGGGACCTTCGAGAAAGCGCGCGATTTGTTCCATTCGGTGCGACATTTTATTCCAAAAAGTCTTTCAATTTATTGCTTCTTGAAGGATGCTTCAACTTGCGAAGCGCTTTTGCCTCGATTTGGCGGATCCGCTCTCTCGTTACGGCAAACTCTTTGCCTACCTCTTCCAGTGTGCGAGGCGTACCGTCAGTCAGCCCGAAGCGCAGCTCCAGTACTTTTCTTTCACGCTCGTTTAGCGTACCGAGCACTTCGTTCAGCTGTTCGCGTAGCATCGTGAAGTTGGCGGCGTCATCCGGTGCGATAGCGGACTCATCCTCAATAAAGTCGCCCAGATGGCTGTCTTCTTCCTCACCGATCGGCGTTTCAAGCGAAACCGGCTCTTGAGCAATCTTTCTCACATCGCGAACCTTTTCAACATCGATCCCCATTTCGGCTGCGATCTCTTCATTCGTGGGTTCTCGACCCAAGTCTTGGATGAGTTGCCTTTGGACGCGCACGAGTTTGTTAATCGTCTCGACCATATGCACCGGGATCCGAATGGTCCTCGCTTGGTCCGCAATCGCCCGCGTAATCGCTTGGCGAATCCACCAAGTCGCATAAGTGGAGAATTTGAAACCCTTCTTGTAGTCGAATTTGTCGACCGCTTTCATCAGGCCCATATTCCCTTCCTGAATCAAGTCGAGAAATTGCATCCCGCGCCCCACATAACGCTTGGCGATCGAGACCACGAGCCGCAGATTGGCTTCCGCGAGTCGTTTCTTGGCGACGATATCGCCTTCTTCCATGCGCTTGGCCAGCATGACTTCCTCTTCGCCGGTGAGTAGCGGGATCTTCCCTATCTCTTTTAGGTACATCTTGACCGGGTCGTCGACATTGACCCCCTTGATATCGGCCAGATCTTCCGGCTTTTCCGGGATGATTTCTTCGGTATCGTCCGCTTCTTCCACGGCGGGTTCGTCGTCGTCCACTTCATCGTCGACAAGTCGGATCGCGGTTTCCTCTTCTTCCAGAAACTCAATTCCCGAAACGATGAGCCTCTTTTGAATATCCTCTATATCTTCTTTTTCCATTTCGTCGAAGAACTCGATATCTTCTAATTGATTGAGTTGAAATACATTTTCTTTCTCTTTCGCCAATTTTAGCGCTTCTTCAAAAACACTTTGCTTATTTTCTCCCCAATCATAGGACTCCACTTTACTCAATTTTACTTACCTCCTTATACTCCTGAGGTTAGAATTCGGTTTATTTCACCTAACCGCCTCATCTTTTCAATTAATAATTCTTGACGAGCTGGATCGTCTTCTCCGGAAAGTAACGAGATTTCCACCAGAAGCTCAGCTTTTTCATCCGAAAGCACCGCATGATTCAGCGCTGCATATAGCTCGCGGACGGCTTTTGCATTTTGTGTCGCTTGATCCTGATGGAGTCGCACGATCGCTTCGATCGGGCCGTCCATCCCCCTGTCATACGAAAAAGCTTCTCTTAGTTGCGCGGCATCCAACGATGCGCTTTCCTTTTCATAGCACGCCTTCACCCAATCCCCGATTCTTGTGATCCATTCTTCTGTCAGAAATGACGCGGTAAAATACGGGGTCAAAGCGTCGTACGCTGCCTTTCCGCGCATGGCGTGTGCCATCATGCCCACCCAAAGCTGTTTTCTGGCTCGAGTCGCACGCGTAGTCGGGGCGGGCTTTTGCTCGACCGGACTCTTTGCACTATCCTGTTTATACCCGATTTTATTCGGTTGCCCGAGCTTCCGGTTCACTTCTTCTTGTAGCGAAGCCTCCGATACCCCGATCTGCATCGCGATACTGCGAATATACTCGTCTCTTTCATAGGCGCGGTCAATCCCGGTGAGAATGCTGACCGCCTCATCCAAGAAAGCGACCCGCTCTTCCGTAACGCTCAGATCGTGCTTTTTCATGGACTGCTGGAGGAAATGTGCCGTCGGCGTATACGCGTTTTTGATGGCGAGTTGCATCGCTTCCGCGCCGTTTGCTCGCAAAAAATCATCCGGGTCAAGGCCGCCTTCCAACGAAATAATCTTGGCTTCGATCCCGATTTTCGAGAATACTTCGACCGCCCGAAGTGTGGCACGGTTACCGGCTGCATCCCCGTCGTATAAGAGAAAGATCTTTCCACCGTACCGCTTCAGGATCTTCGCTTGATTGTCCGTCAGCGCCGTCCCGAGTGAAGCGACCGTCCGCTTAAAGCCGAACTGAAACAGCTGGATGGTGTCCATATAGCCTTCCACCAGCAAAATGGGGTCCTTCTGCCCGTCCCGTGCAATGTTTTGCAGCCCGTACAAGTGGTCCCCTTTGTGAAACACGACGGACTCCTTCGAGTTCAGGTACTTGGCTCGGTCTTCGCCCAGTGCGCGACCGCCGAACGCGATCACCCGATTGCGATAGTCGAGGATCGGAAACATGAGCCGATTCCGGAAACGATCGTACACTTTTCCCTTCTCGCTCTTTGCAAGCAACCCGACCTCCAAAGCGTCCTCGATCGAGGCGCCGGCTTGCGTCAGATGGGTCAAAAGGCCGTCCCATTTGTCGGGTGCATAGCCCAGTAAAAAATGATTGATCGCCTTATACCCGATGCTCCTATTTTCCAAATAGGCCTTGGGGCGATCTTCCGTCAGTAATAATTTATAGTAGTATTGCATGGCGAGCTGATTCAGTCCGTACAAAGTCTCTCTGCGCTGCGCGCGTTCGGTTTCCTCTCGGCTGCCTTGGATTTCGATTCCCTTTTGTTCGGCCAAGCGCCGGATCGCCTCCGGATAGGAAAGCTGTTCTCTTTTCATTACAAAAGAGATCGCATCGCCCCCTTCGCCGCAACCGAAGCATTTAAAAAACTGCTTCTCGCCGGAGACCGTAAAAGACGGGGTCTTCTCCGAATGAAACGGACAAAGCCCCAAATAATTGGCACCCGATTTTTTCAGGTCCACATATTGCGAAATGATTTCGACGATATCGGTTTGCGCCTTTACCATCGTGATCACATCTTCCGGTATACGCATCTAATAACTCCACCCTTTCGGCATGAAATGCTCTTCAAAAGCGCGGATCGCAAAGCGATCGGTCATCCCTGCGATATAGTCGGTTACAATCCGATGGTCGTTCGCATCTTCCGCATTGATCCGATAGATTCCTAGATGCGCTTCGGGCAATCTCGAAAGGTCCTGCAAATAATACCGATACAAGGTCTCCAGCAAGAACTTCGCTTGATCGGCGTCTTTTTTCACCGTATCAGATAAATAAATCATCTCGAACAAGAATGCGCGTAGCGCATCCGTTGCCTTCTGCACCGGCTCACTCATCCGGATATCCGGCCGATCCAAGCTGTTTTCGACGAGGTCTTCAATCATCCGAGAGATCCGGTCGCCGTGCCCTTTCCCTAAAACATCGGTAAGCTCTTTCGGAAGCGCATCTTCCGACAATAG
>CAZFWK010000058.1:0-9215 GCA_964522555.1 uncultured Peptoniphilaceae bacterium
AGAGTCGCACTTATGGACATCCCCTGATTCCGTCACTACTCTTCGATTGTTCCTACTACATTATTCGTTATTGAAATGCAAGAACGAGATGTTTGTCAACGATCTGAGAAACTATTATAGAAAAAGTCTCTTCAATAGGAATAAATTGTAATGAGGCGATGCTTAGCTGAATTTCTTCTCCTTAGACTTCGACGGTCCAGCCGTGGATATCTTCCAGGTCTCCGACTTGGATGCCGGTTAAGGTATTGTATAGCTTGGTGGTGACCGGGCCGGTTTCCGTTTCGCTGAAGAAAACGTGCGTCTTGCCATGATGCGTGATGGATGCGATCGGGGAGATCACCGCAGCCGTACCGCACGCGCCGGCTTCTGCGTATTCGTCGAGCTTGTCGATATAGACGTCTCTTTCGGATGCTTCGAGCCCGAGGTCTTTAGCCACTTGGAGCAACGAGTACTTCGTGATCGAAGGCAGGATCGATGTCGAGGTGGGGGTGACAAATTCATTCTCTTTCGTAATTCCGAAAAAGTTTGCTGCACCAACTTCGTCGATCTTGGTGTGGGTCAAGGGATCGAGATAGATACAGTCCGCAAAGCCTTGTTCTTTCGCTTCCTTATTCGGTTGGAGAGAGGCCGCATAGTTACCGCCGACTTTCGCTTGACCGGTTCCGTGTGCAGCAGCGCGGTCGCTATCGGTGGTGACGAAATGGACCGGAGTCATACCGCCCTTAAAGTAAGCGCCCACCGGGGTCACGAAGATGGCGAAGAGGTATTCGGGTGCGGGATGCACGCCGACGGTAGCCCCGACTCCGATCAGAAGCGGGCGAATGTAGAGGGTTCCGCCTGTGCCGTATGGCGGGATGAATTCTTCGTTTGCTTTGACGACGCGCTTCACGGCATCCACAAAGAAGTCGGTCGGTACTTGAGGCATCAGCACGCGGTCGGCTGTGCGTTGTAAGCGTTCCGCATTTTGGTCGGGCCTGAATAACAGGATTCTACCGTCCTTAGCGCGATAAGCTTTCAATCCTTCAAATGCTTCTTGCCCGTAATGCAATGCGGTCGATGCCACATGGATCGGTAAAATATCGCTCTCCTGCAAGGTTCCTTCGTCCCATTTGCCATCTTTCCAGTTGGCGACGAAGATGCAGTTCGTCTTTATGTAACCGAACCCTAAGTTTTCCCAATCTAAATTTACATTCGTCATGATACTTCCCCTTTCAGAACTTTCTGAAATTCAGTATATCAAAGATGAGGGCAGGAGCGCAATTGCGCCGCCACAGACTTTTTTCGTTCACTGTGATAAACTGATTACAAGTCTACAAAATTAGGGAGGAAAAAATGAAAGCAATTCAAATAAAAGAATTTGGAGGACCGGAGGTATTGGAGTTCTCAGAGATTGTCGTACCTGCGATCAGCCACGATGATGTTTTAGTGAAGCTTTATGCAGCCGGAGTCAACCCGAATGACGCGTATGTGCGAGTCGGAAACTATGCCTTTTTGATTCCCGAATTACCCTATACCCCCGGATTTGACGGTGCGGGGATTGTGGAAGCGGTAGGGGGCAATGTCGAGCATGCGAAGCCGGGCGACCGCGTATTTGTCTGCGGCGTAATCGCTGCGAGAAATACGGGAACCTATGCGCAAAAAGTAGCAGTGAGTGCGAATGCCGTACGTCCGCTACCGGATCACATCAGCTTCGAGGAAGGTGCAGCGTTGGGGATCCCGGCCCTTGCAGCGTATCGGGCGCTCTTTCAGCGCGCGGGGATTCGAGAAGGAGAGACGGTGCTCATCCACGGAGCGAGTGGCGGCGTAGGGACTCTAGCCGTTCAAATGGCGAAAGGCGCGCAAGCTACCGTAATCGGTACGGCGAGCACGAAAGAAGGAAAAGAGCTTCTGCTGTCTCTCGGTGCGGATGCGGCGATCGACCATGTCACGGATGCAAATCGGGATGCGCTTATAGAGCTTACGGACGGTGCGGGTCCGGATGTCATCCTCGAATTTTTGGCGAATGTAAACCTCGAAACGGATCTGCAGATCATAGCAAAATACGGGCGCATTGTGATCATCGGGAATCGCGGGTCGATCGAAATCACGCCTCGGTTTGCAATGGCAAAGGAATCCAATCTATACGGGATGGCGGTTTTTAATGCATCGGTGGAAGAAAATGAGGTCGCATTGCAAGAGATTGCCGCATTTTTACAATATGGAATCTTGAAGCCTTCCGTAGGCGAAGTGTACGATTTGGAGGAGGCACGTACGACGCATGAAATCGTGCTCACGAAAAAGGGAAGCGGCAAGATGATCCTGCGGATTCCCCAAGAAGATTGATCGAGCATTCTTACAATACCCTTACGATCTAGTTCAAGGCAAAAATGTAGGCGATTATTTGTTATACTGAAAATAGATGTGAGTAAGAAAAATAACTGACAAACATTTCAGCCAAAGTAAGAACTACTTCGTAAGGAGGGATTTATTATGAAAAGAATCATTACAATGGTTTTGGCACTTTTGCTTTTGCCTCTCCCCGCACACGCGGCCTATGCTGTGGAAGTGAAGAGAATTAGCGGAGTGAATCGGTTTGAGACGGCAGTCGAGATCGCCAAAACATCATTTGATAAAGCGGAGCATATCGTCATAGCAAGTGCAGAGCAACCGGCAGACGCGATGACGGGCGGAATCTTGTCGCAGGCTGCGAAGGCGCCGCTATTGCTCGTAAGTAAAGACCAAATCGACACGTCGGTTCGCAAAGCGATTGCCGACTTCGCTCCAAAAGGAATTTACGTACTGGGAGGGCCATCTACGATTGGGGACGAAGTGGTCCAAGCATTGCGCACGCATGCTCCCGTCACCCGACTATATGGGGAGAACCGCTACCAAACGGCAAGTGCGGTAGAAGCAGAAGCGATCAAGCTCGGCTGCAATGCGGATCGAGCCGTGTATGTAAATGGAAAGGAAACGGTCGATTCGCTGATCGCGGGGCCGTTGATTGCAAAACGCGGCGGGGTGATGCGCCTGTATGACGGAAAACCCGTGGATTCGAAATACACCGTGGTGGGCGGGGAGTCTTCCATAAAGTCATATAATGGAAAAGGAAGAATCGCCGGTCGCGATCGATTCGAAACCGCAATCAATATCGCGAAAAGCGACTTCCCGAAAGCGAAAACCGCAATACTGGTCGCAGAGGACAAGACGGCGGACGCGCTGGCTGCGATTTCGCTTTCCCAAGCCTATGATGCTCCCATCTATTACACAAGAAACCGAGTGCTGCCGGCGGGTGTGAAGGACTACCTGAAGGAAGCGGGGGTAAACCGCGTGTTGATCGTGGGCGGCGAGAAAAGCATCGACCCGTTTCTGGAAGCTTCCGTGAAGAACCTACACGAGCGCGCCAACGAGCTGGGAAGCATCCCGATCTTGATGTATCACCACATCGACAATCGCAAGGACCGCTACCGAAGATCACCGGAAGAGTTTTATAACGATTTGGATATTCTGTACAAAGAAGGATACTTACCGGTGTTGATGACGGACTACATCCGCGGAGAGGTCGATATACCAGCCGGATACAAACCATATATCCTGACCTTCGATGACGGAAGTGATAACAACTTTCGCTTACTTCCGGACGGAACGCCCGACCCAAAGAGCGCGGTTGGTGTGATCATGGAATTTGCGAAGGACCATCCGCTCTTTCAGCCGCATGCGAGTTTCTTTATCACGGGTCCGGTACCGTTTAAGGTAGAGAGCGAAGTGGAGCAGAAGCTGAAATTCCTGTACGAAAATGGAATGGAGATCGGAAATCATTCCTACACGCACCGTAACTTCTGGATCCTGGATGAACACGGGCTACAAGAAGAGATCGGAAAAGAAAACAATGCACTTAACTCCTATCAGAATCTCGGGCGGCCGATCAATCTGTTATGCTTGCCATACGGCCAATGGCCGAAGCCGACTTATTCGGACTTGCTGAAGCACGGTCGCTACGACAGTGTCGAGTATCGCTTTGAAGGGGTGATCTACACGAGAGAGAAATACGCCTACTCGCCATTTCATACGCGGTTTAATCCGTACGAGATTACAAGACGCGGGATCGGAAACCCGTACGGCACGACGCCGCAAGACATTCTGTCGTATTACAACAAGAACTCGAGTTCGAAGTATGTATCGGACGGAGACCCGAGCACGGTCGCAATACCCGGAAACTGGCAAGATGTGCTGGGCGCATTGCCGAAAGGAAAAACGCTAAAAATTTTCCCGGATTTACCCTAAAAATAGCGAGGCGCGGATAGTCCTCTCTATAATCTTTGACAAAGTCCGTTCAGTCGAGCCCGGTATACCCCTTTCGGCACGCTCACGGACCGCTCGGCCAGGATATGGCCTCAAGGGGTACACCGGGCTCTCCTTCACTCCATCTCGAAAAATAATTTTATCTTCAATCAGTAGCGAGGTGCGGATAGCCCTCGCTATTTTTAGCGGATCGATCCTGATTCGAATCGAGCGTGCGATCTTCCTAATGTATGTCGGTTGTTTAGGTCGCTGCGTATCATTTTCATTGCTATTTTCATTCATGCCGGTACATGGTTCTCACATCGACAATCACCTTGCAGGAAGCTTGAGTCTGCAATATACAAGGGTCCGATCCTTCGACACGGTGAGGTAATGAATATTTTCCCTGGATACAGGTCGGTACCGTTTTCGTTTGGTTGAAATTTGTCGGAATAGTGGGTATAATCGTAGTGTACCGGAATGATTTGTTGAGGTTCCGATAACATTTACTAAAGTTGAAGGAGGGCTTTCAATGAGTGCACAAAAGACACCTCTATACGACCGTCATGTAGCAGCGGGCGGAAATGTAGTGGACTATGCCGGATGGATGTTGCCGGTGGAGTACGCAGGACTTAAAACGGAACATGAGGCGGTTAGAACGAATGTCGGACTGTTTGACGTTTCTCACATGGGAGAAATCACAGTACAAGGTCCGGAAGCACAAAAATTTGTTAACTACCTGTTTACCAACGACCTAACGAAGTTGGAAGATCATGCTTGCATGTATGGAATGTTCTGCAAAGAAGACGGCGGTGCGGTTGACGACGTAATCGTTTACAGAAAAGGCGAAAATGACTACTATCTGGTTGTAAACGCTTCGAATGCCGACAAGGACTTCGCTTGGATGCAACAACACATGGGTAACTTCGATGTGGAAGTGAAAAACATTTCAGATCAAGTAGGCCAAGTCGCAATCCAAGGACCAAAAGCGCAAGAAGTTCTGCAAAAATTGACCGATACCGACCTTCAAACTATCTCTTATTACACATTCAACGATCAAGTCATGGTAGACGGTAAACCCACGATGGTATCCAGAACCGGTTATACCGGTGAAGATGGATTTGAAATCTACGCCTCCGCTGAAGACATTGGAGAAATTTGGGATGCAATTATGGAAGCCGGTAAAGACATCGGAATCCAACCGTGCGGACTCGGATGCCGTGATACGCTTCGCTTTGAAGCATCCATGCCGTTGTACGGAAACGAAGTTTCCGAAGAAATTAACCCATTAGAAGCCGGTCTGAAATTTGCCGTGAAACTCGACAAAGAAGCCGACTTTATTGGAAAAGAAGCACTCAACAAAATTTGGGCAGACGGACTCAAGAGAAAAGTCGTCGGCTTTGAGCTCCTGGGCAAGGGCATTCCGCGTTCGGGATACGAAGTTGTCAAAGACGATGAAGTAATCGGAGTCGTTACGACAGGATATCTTGCTCCAACTGTTGGCAAAGCGATCGGCAATGCGCTCATCGCAATCGATCACACAGCACTCGGAAGTGAAATCGAGATCCAGATCCGCAATAAGCGCGTTCCGGCCGTTGTCATTTCCAAGAAATTCTTAAAAAAATAGGAGGACGAAAGAATGAAAGTTGAAAAAGGTTATTTGTACACGAAGGATCACGAGTGGGTAAAAGTTGATGGGAATGTAGCATCCATCGGAATCAGCGCTTATGCAGCTGAGCACCTTGGAGATATCGTTTATATCGAACTTCCTGATGTGGACGATGAGCTTGAAAAAGGCGATCGCGTTGCTTCCATCGAGTCCGTTAAAGCAGCTTCCGACGTGTACACCCAAGTAGGCGGAAAAGTTATCGAAGTAAACGAAGAACTCGATGACGAGCCGGCTCTCGTAAACCAAGACGCATATGCAAACTGGATCGTAAAGATTGAAATTGCTGATGAAAGCGAGTTAAGCGCTCTTCTGTCTGATGCAGACTATGAAAAGCTCCTGAATGAGGAGGCATAAACACATGTACCCATATCTCTCCCTGACGGCGGAAGCCGAACAGGAGATGCTGAAAACAATCGGCTTGTCCTCTATGGACGAGCTGTTTTCAGACATCCCGGCAGATGTTGCCTTCAAAGGGGAATTGGACATTCCGGCTTCTAAAAGTGAGCTCGAAGTAGCCAGCTATCTTAAAGGTTTGGCGAATATGAATGTCAACACGGGACAAGCCGTGAACTTCCTCGGAGCAGGTGCCTATGATCACTATATCCCTTCCATCGTTCCGCATATTACCGGAATCAGCACATTCTACACTTCTTATACGCCGTACCAACCCGAGATCAGCCAAGGAACCCTTCAATATATCTTTGAATTCCAAACCTTGATCGCGAACCTTACCGGTATGGACGTTGCAAACGCTTCTCTTTATGACAAAGGTACCGCGGTTGCGGAAGCGGCACTCATGTGCCATGCAACCTCGAAAAAGAATATTGTCGTCATCTCGAAGGGTGTTGCTCCTCATGCGAGACAAATTCTCGACACTTATGCGCACTCCCAAGGGATCGAAGTAGTAGAAGTTGGACTCAAAAACGGCGTTACCGATCTGGAAGCATTGGATGCAACCGTATCGGATGACGTAGCTTGCGTAATCGTGCAAAGCCCGAACTATCTCGGTTTCATCGAAGATGTCGAGAAAGCAACGGAAATTGCGCACAAAGGCAAGAAAACTTCCATGATCTATGTCGCAAACCCGATCGCACTCGCGGTTCTCAAGAAGCCTTCCGAAATGGACGTCGATGTTGTCGTTGGAGAAGGACAACCTTTGGGAATCCCGCTAAGCTTCGGTGGACCGTATCTCGGCTTTATGGCATTGAAGAACAGCTTTATCCGTAAAATGCCGGGCCGCGTTGTAGGACAAACGGTAGACTTAGACGGCAAACGCTCGTGGGTACTCACGCTTTCCGCAAGAGAGCAGCATATCCGCCGCGACAAAGCCACTTCGAACATCTGCTCGAACCAAGGATTGAACACCTTGGCTGCAACGGTCTATATGACCACGATGGGCAAACAAGGCCTGAAAGAAGTCGCTATGCAGTCGATGCAAAAAGCGCATTACGCAGCTGAAAAGTTGACCGCTTCCGGAAAATACAAACTCGTTAGCGACCAACCGTTCTTCCACGAATTTGCAATCGAAGGCGAAAACAACCCGCACGGCATTCAAGATCGTTTGCTTGAAAAAGGCTTCCTCGCAGGATTCGGCATCGGATCCGACTACGAAGAGCATCCGAACGCAATGTTGTTTGCAGTAACCGAGAAACGCACGAAAGAAGAGATTGACGCTTTGGCGCAAGCTCTGGAGGAGGTATAAAATGGCAGGTATTGGATATTACGACAAAGTCATTTTCGAGTTATCAAAACCCGGAAAAGCCGGCTATCGACTGCCGGAAGTTGACGTTGACCCGATCGAAGCCAAATCCGTGATTCCCGAAAGCTTCTTAGCTACCGAGGATCCCGACCTTCCAGAGGTTTCCGAAGTCGATGTCATCAGACACTACACAAATCTTTCCGATAAAAACTACGGACTGGACACCGGATTCTACCCGTTAGGCTCCTGTACCATGAAGTACAATCCCAAGATCAACGAAGACATGGCGGCTCTCCCGGGCTTCAGCGCTACGCATCCTCTGCAACCGGAAGCCAGCGTACAAGGGAACCTTCGCGTCATGTACGAATTGGCCGAATCCTTATCGGAGATCTCCGGTATGGACGCATGCTCGCTACAACCGGCAGCCGGTGCACACGGAGAGTATCTCGGAATCCTTTTGATTCGCGCATATCATGAAAAGAACGGCGATACCAAAAGAGATAAAATTATCGTTCCGGACGCAGCACACGGTACCAACCCTGCGACCGCATCGATGGCCGGATACAAGATTATTGAAATCAAATCCAATAATTGTGGAACGGTAGACCTCGAAGCATTGCGCGCAGCAGTCGGCGACGACACAGCGGGCCTCATGCTCACGAACCCGAATACTTTGGGTATCTTTGACGAGAACATCACCGAAATCACGAAGATCATCCACGATGCAGGCGGTCTGTGCTACTATGACGGCGCAAACATGAACGCGATCATGGGCCATGCACGCCCCGGCGACATGGGATTTGACGTGGTTCACTACAATCTTCATAAGACGATGTCGACACCGCATGGTGGCGGCGGCCCCGGCGCAGGTCCCGTAGGCGTAAAAGAATGCCTCATTCCGTTCCTGCCGGTTCCTGTTATCGAGAAAGATCATGACTACTATCGTCTCAACTGGGATCGCCCCGACACGATCGGAAAAGTCAAAGACTTCTACGGTCACTTCGGAATCTTGGTTCGCGCATACACCTATATTCTCTCGCTCGGCTCGGACGGACTCAAAAAAGCCAGCGAAATTGCCGTGTTGAATGCAAACTATATGATGAACCTCTTAAAAGACGATTACTATCTGCCGATCGACGTACTGGTCAAACACGAGTTCGTACTGGGCGGCTTAAAGGATCGTACGATTCCGGTGACGACACTGGATATCGCGAAGAGAATTCTCGACAAGGGCTATCACCCGCCGACCGTATACTTCCCATTGATTATTGATCAAGCGATCATGATCGAGCCGACCGAAACCGAATCGAAAGAAACGCTCGACGGCTTTATCGCCGCTTTGAAAGAAATCGCGAAGGAAGCTGCGGAAGATCCGAACATCCTCAAGAATGCACCTGCGAACACGCTCGTCAGAAGACCGGATGAGACGCTTGCAGCGAAGCAAACTATCGTTAAGTATCAGAAGGAGGCCTAAGTGACCTTACGCATCGCGGTAATCGGTGCAGGTCCCGGTGGCTATGTTGCTGCTATCCGCGCAGCCCAATTGGGCTGCGCGGTGACTTTAGTCGAGCGCGACAGAGCCGGTGGCAC
>CAZFWK010000059.1:0-427 GCA_964522555.1 uncultured Peptoniphilaceae bacterium
TTTTTCGCATGCTTGATGAGATCCTTTGCGAAGTCGTGGATCGTCTCGTCCAAGAAAGGCGTATCGTAGCCCTTCTTGCGCGATTTCTCGCGAATCTTGGCCAGCTTCTTTTCGGTAATCTCCGAGAGCATTTCGCTATAGCGATCCAAATTCTTTTCGTCGTACAAGATCCCTTTGATCAGCACGGCACAAGCGGCCGCGAGCGCCGCCGGAACCGAGTCCATCACGCGAAATTCGATATACTGCTTTACGCGCACATCCGGGAACACGATGGAAACCGCATGGTAGATGAAGTCATCCCCGTGCGCGTCCGGGTCGAAGAGGTCGGCAAAAGTATGGTCGCCGGTCGATAGAGTTTCTCCGTTTTCGACGCGGAAGATGATCGGACAATCCAAAATATAGTCTGCAAAAGCACCGAACCCGAAGT
>CAZFWK010000059.1:437-6312 GCA_964522555.1 uncultured Peptoniphilaceae bacterium
GTTAAATAGGGAATCAGTAACTACGGGAACACGGGGAACAAAGGGACTGCCAAAATTAGAGAACCTAAAAGAAGCGGGGAATATAGAAGAAGACGCTAACTTAGTAATAGCTATTCATAACTACAGGACGGCTAATAATGAGTTAAAAGAAGAAGGCGACACAGATATAAAACCGAACAGCAAAAGCACCGAACCCGAAATCTTTCGAGAGACTGCCTTTGACAATCCCCGAACGGTCGGTGTCGGTGTTTTCCCAGATCGTCATCCGGATATTTCTTTCTTCATTCTTTTCGCCTTCGAAACGCGCCGTATTGTCGAACATCGTGTAAAACACGGGCGTGAGGCGCGTAAGAAGTTGGAATTTTTTTACGAAATCTTCTTCGGAAAGAAAATCCGTCGCCACTTGAAGCGCAGCCGTGCCCTTCATCATATTGTGCGCCATCGTACCGCGCTTTTTGAAGTAATTGAACATGTGGTCATAGCGCTCTTTCGGCAAGATCCTGATCTCGTCGATCTTCGTTACCGGGTGATAGCCGACATTCACCAGCATATACTCATCCGGCAATATGCCGCACAGGCGACGAATCGTCTCCCAGTAGAGGACCAGCAGATCCCGCACCTCGGCTCTTTGGTCGAGCGAAAACTCAAACTGCGAGCCGGGCTCCAGGGTGATCACGCCACCCGGCACATCCACTTGCAGCAAATGGTCGCCCTCTCCCTGTGCCTCGTAGCCTTGCGCTTTTAAGCCACGCAAAACCGTCTCGACACCGGGGTCGTCAAAATAGTTGACTGTGCGACCATCCGACTTTCGCACGATGTAATGCTCGAGTTCGAAGCCGATCTTCTCCGTACCGGGGGCCTTGCATCCGGAAGCAAGATACGCTACGACTCTCTCTTTTTGTTTTTCTCGATTATACATGGCTTCTCTCTTTTCTTCATTTTAAACTGATTTGATCATTTATACCCCCAAGTGTCGGTTATTCCTCTTCCGCGATAATGGCGGGCAGTGCTAAAGGATCGACCGCCTCATCTCCTCGGTACACGCGCATATTCCCACCCGAGATTTCGTCGATCAAAGTAATTTCGCCGTCGTCTCCGGTCTTTCCGAACTCCAATTTGATATCATACAGCGTAAGATTTTTTTCTTCCAGGATTTGGCGCACGATTTGCGAGATCGCCTTGGTCATCTTCACGATCTCCGTATACTCGGACTCCTTCATGATGCCCAAAGCCGCAAGCCCTTCTTTCGTGATAAGGGGGTCTTGTCTTTCGTCATCCTTCAAAGTGATCTCCACATATGCGTCGAGATCCGCGCCTTCTTCCACATACATACCGTACCGGCGCAGGAAGCTTCCCACCGCTTTGTAACGGCAGATGACCTCTACGCCATTACCGAACATGACGGCCTTCTTCACTTCCATCGAGTTGTTGTCCAAGTCCGCCGACACAAAGTGCGTGGGGATCTTGTGCTTCTTGATCGCTTCAAAAAAATAACGCGTCAATCGAAGACCCGCATTGCCCGCGCCTTCCATCGTAAGACCTACTTGGTTTGCGCCGGGGTCAAAAACACCGTCGGTGCCGGTTGCCGTATCTTTAAATTCGAGAAGGAGATTTCCTCCCTCCAGTTCATACACATTTTTGGTTTTACCTTCATTGAGTAATTTCATTTTGCACACCTCTTTCTTTGCTTGCTACGCCTCTATTATACCACGTCGAGGAAAATGTAGGGTATATATAGGAAAACAGGAAAGGAGCACCCTTATGCGAAAACTATGCCATTATAAACACAGCACCCTGAGCCTCGAGACCGACAAATATTTCTTCGTTTTCGACTGGTACGATACGCATTCACCCGATTTTCCCGCAGGAAAACAAATCATATGGATCGCCACCCACGGCCACGCGGACCACTATCACCCCGCCATCTTGGAAATGGGAGAGCACGACTCGCGCTTCCTCCTCTCGGACGACATCGAAACGCCGGCCGACACCGACCGCAAGATCCTCCCGATCCGCCCCGACGAAACATACGAAGTGGAAGACTTTACGATCACCACCTTCGGCTCTACCGACCGCGGCGTAAGCCTGCTCCTTCAAGACGGAGACTTCTCCTTCTTTTTTGCCGGCGACTTAAACGCCTGGATTTGGGAGAATGACGATCCGGAGACCCAAGAAATGGAACGATCCGATTATCTCATCGAGCTCGAAAAGATCAAAAAGTACAAGATCGACGTCGCCTGCGTGCCCGCAGACCCCAGGCTCGGCCCAAACTACGCCGAAGCCGTGGAGCTGTTCGACCGAATCGTAAAGCCAAAGCAAATCGTCCCCTTACACTTTCAAATCGACTACACCATCCCAACAATACTCGCAAGACAGTACCCGGGGCTTAAGGTCATCACCTTCACAAAACCCGGAGAATGCAAAGAGATCGAGTAGCAAAAGAGCAGCCGAATTGGCTGCTCTCAGAGTCATCACAAAGTCCGTTCAGTCGAGCCCGGTATACCCCTTTCGGCACGCTCACGGACCGCTCGGCCAAGATATGGCCTCAAGGGGTACACCGGGCTCTCCTTCACTCTATCTTGAAAAATAGCTAAGTCTACAGTCTGAGAGCAGCCGAATTGGCTGCTCTCTCTTATCTCGCTTGTTCTCTTTCGATCAGTTCCACTTGTACGGTTTCTTCCACGTCGTTTCGTATGATCGTGAGGGTGACCGTTTCGCCGGCTTTTTTACTGAAGAGTACTTTCTTTAGGGTGCCCATGTTTTCGATGGGGGTGCCGTCGATGGCGGTGATGATGTCGTATCGTTGGAGTTCCTTGGATGCCGGGGTGCCGGGTACGACTTCCATTACGATGGCGCCTTCGTCGGGGCCGGATTCGATCTGGTTCATGCGCTTAAAGGTTGCGTAGTCGTAGCCTTGAAAGCCCAAGATGGGCGTCTTAAAGGTGCCGGTTTGGAGGATCGAGTCGATCACGGGTTTTGCGGTGTCGATCGGGATGGCAAATCCGATGCCTTCGGCGACGGAGTTTTTCGCGGTGTTGATCCCGATGAGCTGGCCTTGCGCGTTTAGGAGCGCACCGCCGGAGTTGCCGCTATTGATGGCCGCGTCGGTTTGCAGGAGGCCGTCCATGGTGTTCCCGTTTTCGAATGTGATCGAGCGGTTGAGTCCCGATATATAGCCCGATGTGAGCGTCGATTGCAGCTCGAGTCCTAAGGGATTCCCGATTGCGATCGCCTTGTCTCCGACTTTCACGCCTTCGCTCGTGCCGATTTCGATCGGGGTGAGTCCCGTGCGGTCGGCCTTTAGGATCGCGAGGTCTACGGTGCTGTCGTTCCAGAGCAGCTCTGCAGAGGCTTCTTGGCCGTCTGAAAACAGGATGGATACGTCTTTGGCTTCCCCGTCCGATATGACATGGGAGTTGGTGAGAATATAGCCGTCTTCCGTGAGGATAACGCCGGAGCCGATCCCTTGCACGGTTTGCGTGCCGTATAAAAACGCATTTCGGAGTTCCACCGAGGTGGATACACCGACGACCGACGGGGCGGCTTTTTGGGCAACGGCGCTTTCGACATTGGCTTCCGCTGTGGGTTGGATGCTCACGGTTTGCGCCGGTTGCGCGGTGAGCGCGCTCACTTCTTTCGGAAGGCGTGCGGTGATCAATGGGCCGATAAAGGAGCCCAATACGGCTCCTACTAAAACGAGTGTGATCGCCTTCATCCACCGAAAGCGCGGTTTGTTGTCTCGTATGGCTTTATTTACGATTCTCTTAACGTCTTCTTCGTCGATTCGCTCTTCTTCCGTATAGTAGGATTGCGTAAAGTCCTGCGGGGCTTCCGGTTCTTCGGTCTCGCCCGTCGCATAAGACGGATACCCGCCGAGCCCTTCTAATGAGATTTCTTGCGTGTCTTGCGGTATATATTTTGGTTCCTCTTTGAATCCCTCATCGGGTGTATCTTGCGGTTCATTGATTCTTTCGTCGTTCATGTCGATCCCTCCTGTAAGTATCTATAGAGTACCGAAATAATATGTTAAAAATATGAATCCTAAAGGAGCCGCTTCGCAAAGGCCTCCAAGTAGGCGATCTTCGTGTCTCGCAAGAGAAGAACGAGCCCGATAACCAGAAAGATCCATACGCCTTGCATATACAGACGTTTTTTGCGGAGGTCGTCCCTTTGAAATGCGCCTACTACGCCGAAGATGATCGCCAGCAGAAGGAAGCCCGCGCCTAAGTAAAATAATGTATTGCTGATAAGCAGATCGAATTCCATCTTGGGGGTCTCCTACATTAAGAATCGATTGGCGATTACGGCCACGGTGAGCGCTGCGGAGATCGCGACCAAGGCCGCACTGATCGTGATCAACGGCGCTTTGGTGCGTCGGTCCAGGAAAAAGAAGTGGATGAGGTATAGAAGAGCCGCCAAGAGCATTACAAACGGCTCCACCGTGTCTACGTATACATAGAGAATGCCCAATAGTTGTTTTAGCATTTCATCACCATATCCTGAGCCCGAGCTCTTGTGCAAACAAGATCTTCACGATGTAGAAAGCGCCGTAAAGCCCGAGCAATAGCACAAACAGTGCGGTGTTGGAGTAAAACTTTTTCTTCTTCGGGGTACGCTTTTTCACCTCTCCCAAGAAAAACAAAATCAGAGAAAGCCCAAAGCAGACGGCAAGAAAGATGCCGATCGCGGGGATGCTCCACGTTTGCCAGTTTTCGAAGAAGCCGTTTAGTATTTCCGTAAACACCGGCTCACCTCCCCGCCAGAACCATCGTCACGGCGATGACGCTCACCGCTTGTACGATGCAAAAGATCAGAATTCCCCAGGCGATCTTCTGCTTTTTCTCTTTGTTCTTCTTTCCAACCAGCGAGGCGATATAAAAGGCGGTGCTTGTGGTCAATAAAACCGGCTCCGCAAAAAGCATTGCAAAGGAAAAGATCTCTTGATTCATTCTCTCGCCTCGTAGTTCTCCAGAAACGACACGCGATTGCCTTCGGTCGTATAGCCGAGTATTTGGTCGAGGTTTACATTTTGCGCGCTTCGGTAGATGGACATTTCCACATTGGGAATCTCCTTCGCAAGCCTCGCAAGCATGGCCTTGATCATATACCTTTGATTGCCTTTTTTTTGCGCCGTGATCGTGCAGGCGCAGTCGAGCGGCTGCATGTCGATATGGTCCATAAATTTCAGGATGTCCGCTTCCCGTACATAGCTGAGGGGGCGGATGAGTTCCATGTTCTCGAAGTTTTTCGCTTTCAGCTTCGGCATCATCGTATTGTATTTGCCGGCGTACAGCACATTCAAAAGGATGGTTTCCACCACATCGTCGAAGTGGTGCCCGAGTGCGATCTTGTTGCACCCGCGCGCTTTCGCCGCCGCGTAAAGCGAGCCCCGCCTCATTCTTGCACACATATAGCAGGGGTATTGCCCCGCGATCACGTCCGCCACGGAAAAAATATCCGCGTCGTAAATGTGGCAGGGGATCCCCAATCGCTCGAGATTCTCTTCCAGATTCGCCCGGTGCTCTTTCGTGTAGCCGGGGTCCATGGCGAGAAATTCGAGCGAAAAGTTGCGGTTTCCGTTTCGATACAATTCCTGCATGAGTTTGGCCAGTACCAGGCTGTCTTTTCCGCCGGAGATACAGATTGCGATCACATCACCCGATTGGATGAGTTCGTATTCCTTGATCGCGCGGATAAAAGGAGCCCACAGCACTTTGCGATATTTTTTAATGACGGCGCGCTCGATCTCTTGCAGATCTTTTTCGCCCATCCTTACGCTGGTTTCTCCGTTTTTTTGAAGTCGATCGTGTTCAAGCCGACGTGGTCGTCGTAAGTCCGTTCGAGGGTCCCGTCTACCACTTGAATGAAGATCTCG
>CAZFWK010000059.1:6322-9106 GCA_964522555.1 uncultured Peptoniphilaceae bacterium
GTGGCCACCGATGCAGCTCCCGTCGTCTTTTCCGATCACGGTGTGAAAATGCCCGTAGTATTCGCCGTCCATGGTGGAGATATTCCCGGTGAAGCTTAAGATCTCCATTTCGCCTTTGTACTCGTGCTTTGCGTAGGATTTAGTGCTTACATTGTATGCGCCGACGACGGCATAGTCACATGCGCCGATACCGGTAACGGTACCGACCTTTACGCCGTGCTCTGTGCACGCATCCTTCACTGCCGCGATCAGCTCTTCGCCGCGGTCTGCCCGTACGACGAGCGTATCCCTTAATCGTCTCGATTCCATGTCGTTCTCCTTTATTTATGATATTGCGTACCGGCTGTGATGCACTGCGCACGGTACAGTTGTTCCAGACAGATGACGCGCATCAATTGGTGTGGAAAAGTAAACTTCGAAAAAGAAACCGTGTGGTCCGCTCTTTTTCGTAACGCCTCCCCGATGCCGTAGGAGCTCCCGATGAAAAATACGATCGGGCCGCCCAGCTGCTGCCAAGCCACGATCTTCTCGGCAAAATCTTCGCTTTCGTATTCCTTGCCTTCTTTGGTGAGGAGCACCAGCACCGCATCTTTCGGCAGCTTCTTTAAGACGGCTTCGGATTCCTTCTCCAATGCCTGCCTGATTTCTTCCGCAGACGGATTTTGCGAGAGCCTCTCCTCTTTAAACTCGCGGAGTTCGAATCCGGCCGACAGGCGCTTTTGATACTCGGCACAGGCATCCTTAAAGAACTTTTCTTTCAGATTACCCATGCAATACAAGCCCATTTGCATTATAGTTTCACAATTCCGCTGCTTTGGTAGCGCTGCGCGGGTGCCAGAATGATGTCCTTCTTCGGGTCGAGCCCGTAGTCGGTAAGGATCCCCGAGACCGTGTCGATCGCAAGCAGCGGTACATTGTTTTCGTGGCTCAAGTGCCCGAGAAACACGGTTTCCCCTTTTCCCTTTAAGACAAAGGGGAGTGTATGGCCTGCGTCTTCGTTGGAAAGGTGACCTTTGGTACCTCGTATTCTCTGCTTTAAGTGGAGCGGATACGGCCCTTTTTCGAGCATGACCGGGTCGTGGTTCGCTTCGAGAAACAAGAGGTCGGAGTGTTTGATCCGCTCTTTCATCTCTTCGCTCACATAGCCCGTGTCGGTCACGATGCTCACCTTCTTGTTCCGGTAATAAAACACGAAGCCCGAGGCTTCCCGGCTGTCATGAAAGATCTTGAGCGCGTGGATATCTAAGTCTCGGATGGAAAAATCGGTACCGGTTTCGAAGACCATTTGCAGGTCCGCAGGGAGCGGCCCGACATTCTTCTTCATGCCTTCCCAAGTCGGGAAGTTTGCCACCACCGGGATCCGGTAGCGCCTGGATAAGACGCCGACACCCTTCACATGGTCCAAGTGTTCGTGCGTCACAAATATATAATCGAGCGTGGACGCTTCCACCCCGATGCTCTCTAAGAGCCTTTCGATCTGCTTGCCGCTATAGCCTGCATCGATCAGAATTCTCGTCTTATCGGTCTCCAGAAACAAGCAGTTTCCGGAGCTTCCGCTTGCCAGAGAACAAAAATTCAACATCCGTTTTTCATTCCTCATCCCTCTTCATTATACACGCTCGGAGTCGCCCGATCGCTCTTTTGCACCGGTATTTTTCAAAAAAGCGCGTTCCCCCCCCCGCAGCCGCGTTCACGGCAAAAAGGAACATCGTGTATTTGTGTTCCTGACGGCTTCGCTTTCTTTTTAATCTCCCGATCGTTTCGCAAACTCTTCGGTGCTTTGATCCGAAAATAGGGCGATTTGTGCTTTCATTATAGCAAAAGGACCAAATTGATACAATTTATCAAGTTGGAACCCTTTGTTACACTTTCTCAAATAGTCGCCTGAAACGCTTGAATCGCCACACCCTCTATTGTATAATAGCTCCATAACATAAGGGGAGTAGCTTAAAAAACGCGCAGTCGTCAACCCGGCGTAGCCCGGCTGTGCTCCTTTCTATAAATAAAGGAAGCGAGACCTTTGTTAGGCCTAAGTTGCATAACAAAGGTCTTTTATCATTCCCTAAGGAGGAAAAATATGCTCTGGTACCAAAAAAAGGAAGAAGAGATCCTGCAGGAGCTTTCCTCTTCCGCCCAAGGGCTTACCGAGGCGGAAGCGGCAAAGAAACTCGAGGATGTAGGGCCCAATGAGCTGGCCGAAGAAGAGAAGCGCTCCTTTTTATCCAAACTTCTCGCACAGTTTAAGGACACGCTGATCCTCATCTTGATGGGCGCTGCCGTCGTCTCCATGTTTGTGGGTGAGGTAGCCGATGCCATTATCATCTTGGCGATCGTCGTGATCAACGCACTGTTGGGGCTCTACCAAGAAGGAAAAGCGGAAAAAGCGCTCGAGGCGCTCAAAAAAATGGCCTCCCCGGAAGCCAAAGTTATACGAGAAGGCAAAACCGTCATCTTGCCGTCTGCCATGATCGTTCCGGGCGACATCGTCGTATTGGAAACGGGCGATATCGTCCCTGCAGACCTACGGCTTACGGAAAGCGCAAATCTGAAGATCGATGAGTCTTCGCTGACGGGCGAATCGGTCCCCGTTGAAAAGGATGCAAGCATCCTCTACGCAGAGGACCGCGAAATCGGCGACCGCGAAAATATGGCGTACACCTCTACAATCGTCTCCTACGGCCGCGGCCACGGGATCGCAGTCGAAACCGGCCACAATACGGAGATTGGAAAAATCGCCACGACGCTCTCCTCGTACGGCGACGAAATGACCCCGCTACAAAAGAA
>CAZFWK010000060.1:0-9002 GCA_964522555.1 uncultured Peptoniphilaceae bacterium
ACTTGGCGTGCGATCTTGATCGCTGCGGTCAGCTTGCGCTGATGCTTCGAGCAGGTTCCGGTTACACGTCTCGGCAAGATTTTGCCGCGTTCGGTAATGTATTTTTGCAGTTTCTTCGTGTCTTTGTAGTCGATGGCCGTTGCCTTCTCCGCGCAGAAGCTGCAAACTTTCTTACGCGATCGGTATTTTCTTTGCATTCCTTTTGCTCCTTATTTAAAACGGAAAGGAATCCGATCCGGCGCTTTCAAATTGGTCATCCATCGGAGGATCGAGATTCTCCGTCGGATTGTAACCCATAGTCGGTCTGGCAGGTGCGGCACCCGTTCTCGGCCCGTCACCCCATTCGAGGAATTGGACATTGCGGGCCACAACTTCCGTTGTGTATCTTCTTTGGCCGTCTTGTCCGTCGTAGCTTCCCGTTTGAATGCTTCCCGCTACCGCCACCAGCCTGCCTTTACTAAGGTAGTTGGCGCAGTTCTCGGCTTGCTTTCCCCAAACGACGATGTTGATAAAGTCTGCGGTCGGTTGTCCTTTCGCTTCCATTTCCTGTTTTTTCTCTTTCGAAAGACCACGGTCGACCGCAAGCGAAAATCGCGCATTCGCGTTTCCGGTTGTCGCAATATAGCGAAGCTCGGGGTCTCTGGTTAATCTTCCGATCAGTACGACATGATTCATGCGTGTCCTCCTACTCGTCCTCTAAACGAATCATCATATGACGCATGACGGGATCCGAGATCCGAAGTACACGATCCACTTCAGCCAATGTAGCCGGCGTCGTTTGGAAACGTACGATTCGGTAAAATCCTTCTCGATAATCTTCGATTTCGTAAGCAAGCTTGCGCATGCCCCACTCGTCGATCTCGTCAATCGCGCCGTCGGCTTCTATAAGCGCCTTCACTCTGTCGAATGTCTGTTCACGGTTTGCTTCTTCCACATCCGGGAAGAAGATAAAAACCCCTTCGTATTTGTTCATCCTTTTTTCACCTCCCTATGGTCTATGGCACAAGTCCGGTTGCCTGTGCAGAGATACTCGGTAAGTATATCAGTTTTGCAGCATCAAAACAAGGCAACTGTGCGAATTCCGCAAAAAACTCGACTAAACCGTGCGTTCAATACGCCCGTATCGAAAAGCGCATCGATTCAAGTACTTTGAGTACAGCGGACGCTGTATCGAGCGAAGTGAGGCAGGGGATATTATTCTCTACGGACTCTCGTCGGATCAGGAAGCCATCGGTGTCCGCACTTTTAAAAGTAGCCAGACTGACTTTCGCGGCCGTTTCATACCGATCAGCTCCCGCAATGCGCTCGATTTGAATTAGATCCGGAGATTTTGTAAAAGAACTCGTTGACTTTGCCAAAATGAGGTTCGGAAATAGCAAGGCAACAACGCACGCCATTGCAATGATCCTATTATTCTTGTTCATTTGTAGTGCTCCTTTTCATCGTTCGGTATGATAGTCCCGCACTTCATACATTTTCCCTCGATCCTTCTATTGTTCCTCCATCTATCTTAACTATTTCTTACCCATTTATTCCGTTATACTGATTTTCCTATATGTAAAGCCGCCTCCTTTTCGTCGAAAAGGGTGGCGGCTATGATTATTTCGAATAGAATTCGATGATTAAAGAGTCGGTCACGTCGATCGGGACCTGTTCTCTTCTTGGTTGTGCGGTCAGCTTGCCTGCGTAGGCTTCTTCTTTCTTTTCCAAATACGGCAATGGGAAGCCGTAGTTTGTAAAGTTATCCTTGTAGAGTTGGATCTTGCGAGACTTTTCTCGCAGTTCGATGACCGATCCCGGTTCTACAAGATAGGACGGCCTGTCGATCCTTTTACCGTCTACCAGGATGTGCCTGTGCACGACCATTTGCCTAGCTTGCCTGAGCGTTTGCGCGAAGCCTAAGCGGTATACGAGATTGTCTAAGCGGCGCTCGAGCTTTTCTACGAGTCGGTCGCCTGCATTGCCTTTGCCTCGCATCGCTTCTTTCACCATGGTGGCGAATTGCTTTTCCATCATGCCGTAGTACGCTTTCAACTTTTGCTTTTCGATCAGCTGCTTTGCATACTCGGACTGCTTTCTTACCACTATCGGGCCTCTTTTGAGTGCGTTCGGGTGGCCGAATACATCGACTCCCAATCTTCTTGCGACTTTAAATCTTGGACCCATCGGTCTTGCCAATACTGTCTCCTCCTGAAACGAATTTGATACGTCCCAGCAGCCGACTTCTATTGTATATCGTTTTGGTGGGCATTGCAAGATTCAGCTCCCCACGATTCACAATTATCTCTTCGAAATATAGTGGCTTCCGCCTTCTTGCGTCCAGGTTCCGTTCTCCCATTTCGCCGTGACGCCATCGCTTCCGAGTGATGCCATTCCCGTTTTCCAAAGGCGGGTATCAAACACGAGTTCCGTCTTTTCTTCATTGACCGTCGTCGTGGAAAATTGGAAAAATGCGCCTTTGCCTTCTTTCCAAGATAATTCTCCGGTGATATACCCTTGCTCTTTGAGCTCTTCAAAGGTTCCTTCGATCACCGTTCGGTCTACGGATTCAAATTTCCAAAGGAGCGCACGCTTTTCTATTTCTAAAAGATTGTGGGCATTCTTTAGATCCAGCCCCAGTTCGATAATTCCGTCTACCAACACGGGGTCTGCTTTTGCGAATGTCTCGTAGACTCCCCACACGAGCCCGACTTGGTCCGGCTCTTCCCTTGCTTTCTCGACTTTCTGCACGCTCCCAAACTGCTCCGGATACGATTCCAAGAAGATGCCGGCATGTGTAACCGTTAAGACGTCGCCGGGTTTTGCTTCCACTCCGCCTAATTGCGCCGCTGAGAGCGTCGCGAGTGTACTGTGTTTGGGGTCGAGAAGAGCGACCAGCGCGCCGCCTTCTTCAAAAATATCAGATTTTTCTATGACTTTAACTTCTGAAACGACGCTCTCCTCTGTTACTTCTGTTGGCTCTGTGCCTGGAGCCTCTGTCGTTTCGCCGGCAGGATTCGTGCAGCCGATCAGTAAAAAAGCCAGAAATAGAATCCCGATTTTTTTCATGATAGATCCCTCCCTTTCACTCCTATAGACGCAAAAGGATTGCGATGGTTGTAGCTTAGATGCCTTGCACCGCCGTGATGAGTGCCAGTTTATAGACATCTTCCTCATTGCATCCGCGCGAGAGATCGTTGACGGGTTTGTTGAGGCCCTGCAGGATCGGGCCGATGGCTTCGTATTGACCTAAGCGTTGCGCGATCTTGTAGCCGATATTGCCCGATTCCAAACTCGGGAAGATAAAGGTATTGGCGAAGCCTGCGACAAGAGATCCTTTTGCTTTGGATACGCCGACGGACTCCACATAGGCTGCGTCAAATTGCATTTCGCCGTCGATGACGAGGGTCGGGTCCTTTTCGAGTGCGATCTTGGTGGCTTCTTCCACTTTTTTCGTCTCGTCGGAAACGGCAGATCCTTTAGTCGAGAAGCTGAGCATTGCGATCTTTGGTTCGATACCGAAAGATTTTGCCGTCCTTGCGCTCAATATGGCGTTCTCCGCGAGGTCGTTTGCGTCGGGTGCGATGGTGATCGCGCAGTCGGACATGATCAGCTTTTCGTCGCCTTTTACCATGATGAAAAGGCCGGATGTCTTGCCGAAGCCCGGCTGCATCTTGATGATTTGAAGCGCGGGGCGAACGGTGTCGCCGGTTGCATGCATGGCGCCCGAAACGAGCCCGTCGGCTTCTCCTGCATATACGAGCATCGTGCCTAAGTAGTTTACATTGGTCTTCAAGAGGGTTTCCGCTTCTTCCCGAGTCACTTTTCCTTTTCTTCTTTCGACGAAGAGTTCCGCGAGTTTTTCCGTCCCTTCATAATGCGCGGGATCGATCACTTGCATGCCCTCGAGCGACACGCCGATGTCCTTCGCGTTTTGTTCGACTGCGGCCGCATCTCCCAACACGATCACATTCACGATCTCCTCTTTTGCGAGTCTCGCACAAGCACCCAGTACGCGAGGGTCTACTCCTTCCGGGAACACCAACGTTTGCTTCTTCGCTTTCAATCTGTCTTTAATTTGGTCAAAAAGATCCATACCATCCACCCTTTCCGAATTTACTCTATGTCTATAGTATAACACTGATCGTTCTAAACAGGTGGATTCTATCGATGAATCGGCGGAAAGCTTTGCATTAGGGTATAATGAAAGTATTGAATTTCGAATCATATCAGGAGGATCTATGAAAATAAACGAAACCCTACACGGCTTTCGGATCACGGAGATTCGTGAACTGGAATCGCAAAACAGCACCGTGATTTTACTCGAACACGAGGTCACGAAAGCAAAAGCCATCAAAATACAAAACGACGACAATAACAAAGCCTTTGGGATCGGCTTTCGCACTCCGCCGAAAAATTCGACCGGCGTCGCGCATATCTTAGAGCACTGCGTATTGAGCGGTAGCGATAAATACACGACCAAGGAACCCTTTATGGATATGATCAAGGGTTCTTTACAAACTTTCTTAAACGCGATGACCTTCGCCGATAAGACCATCTATCCGATCGCCAGCCGAAACGACACCGACTACCACAATCTGATGGATGTGTATCTGGATGCGGTATTCCACCCGCTGGTGCTTTCGAAAGAAGAAATTTTCAGGCAAGAGGGTTGGACCCTAAACTACGAAGACGATACGCTTTCTTACAATGGCGTCGTATACAACGAGATGAAGGGTGCGATGTCCGGTGCGGAAGACCAAGTGTCCGAAAAGATCAGCGCGGCACTCCTTCCCGATACGATCTACCGACACAACTCGGGCGGCGACCCATATGAGATCCCTTCTTTGGATTATGAGCAGTTTAAAGCCTTTCACGCAGATTTCTACCATCCGAGCAATAGTTACCTCTACTTTTATGGAGACGGCAACTTGGAAAAGGAACTCGCGCACGCACAAGAGTTCTTGGCGCCCTATGCGTATCGCGAGGTGGACTCTGCCATTCTCCCGCAAGAGCCGTTTGAGATGCCACATATCGAGGAATTCACATACTCGATCGGCGCAAACGAAAGTACGGAAAACAAGGACTATATCGGCTTAGCTTACGGCGTCGGCCGCACGACGGTGGCGGAGGATGTTTTTATGACGAAGCTTTTGGAAGAAGTACTGATTGACTCGTCTGCCTCGCCACTTAAAAAAGCGCTCTTGGATGCCGGGATCGGAGAAGACTTCCTCTCTCCCGATAACGACGGACTCCACCAGGTTTTTGGGATCATCGCAAAACACACTTCTTCAGACCGCATGGAGGAATTCCTCCGGATCGTGCGCGATACCATTACTGAAATTGCGGAGAATGGGATCGACGAATCTCTTTTGGAAGCTTCGTTAAACAAACTTGAGTTTTCGTTGATCGAAGGGCCTCACGCGAGCGCAAAAGGCGTCATCCAATATATTCAGGTGCTCTCCGGCTGGCTCTACGACGGCGACCCGCTCCTGATGCTCGACTTTACCGATTCCTTTGCGAGGCTTCGGGAAAAAGTAGCGAATGGGTATCTGCAGGAATTTGTGCGGGAACGAGTCTTAGACAACACGCACCGGGTCGAAATCATCGCAAGACCCGAGCCCGGTCTTTTCGAAAAGAAGGATGCACGCGTTCGTGAGGAACTGGATGCGCGCAGAGATGCTTTGAATGAAGCTGAAAAGGCGGCTCTTTTGAGCAGCACGAAAG
The DNA here is from genome assembly GCA_964522555.1 of uncultured Peptoniphilaceae bacterium. Lineage (GTDB taxonomy): Bacteria > Bacillota > Clostridia > Tissierellales > Peptoniphilaceae > JAAYQA01. The sequence goes on from CAZFWK010000060.1 coordinate 5,707, forward strand.
CGCTGTTGGATTTCCAATCAACGGAGGATACGCCTGAAGACAAAGCGACGATCCCGCACTTGCAGCTTTCCGAACTTTCGCCCAAGGTCGATCGCGTCACCCAATATGAGGAAGACTATCACGGCGCGACCCTCCTCCACAGCGACCTCTTCACCGGGCGCATCGTATATCTCGACCTCGCATTCGACATCTCGCACCTTAGCGCCGAAGAACTCGCGGAAGTATCCCATATCACCTCTTTCTTAGCCGATGTGGACACGAAAAACCGCTCATACGACCAAGTCTCCAACGCGATTTACCGCGCGATGGGTGGCCTTACGATCTCTCCAACGGTACTCGAGCAGGTGGACACCGGTACACCGCTGCCGAAAGTCATGGTAAGCGCCAAGTTTTTTGCGGACAAGCAGGCGGATGCCGTCGCCATCCTAAACGAAGTGCTCTACCACAGCGTCTTTTCCGATAAAAAACGCATCAAAGAAGTGCTCCTGGAAGACCGCTCCACGATGGAGATGAGCCTGATCCAAAGCGGCCATGCGATCGCTATACAGCGCGTACTCTCGTATTTGAACCTGCCCTCCTATCTCCAAGAAGTGCTAGGAGGCCTGGATTCCTACTTCGCGCTGCAAGAGATCACCGCCAAATACGATGAAATGATCGAGGAAAAGATCGTCTTATGGAACGAAATTTACCAAAAGCTCTTCCGCAAAGAAGGCATGCTCCTCAGCGTGACGACCGACCGCGCGCAATTCGAGAGCTTACGCGATGGATGGGTGGGACTTGTGGAAAAACTCCCGAGCATCCCAAGCGAGCCCACCGTGTTTACTATGAAAAAGAGAAACAAGGAAGCTTTTGTGAGTGCAGCAGCTGTCCAATATGTATCAAAAGGCGCAAATCTAAAGGAGATGGGCTATGCGTTTTCGGGGGACATGACCGTCCTTTCGGGACTTTTGAGCATTCTCTATCTTCACACGCAAATCCGCGCGATCAGCGGGGCGTACGGCGCCGGTTTGTCGCTCAATCACCGGGGGACGCTCGCCACTTACTCGTACCGCGACCCGCAACTCTCCGAAACGATCCGCGTATACGACGAAATGGACGCGTACTTGCGCTCGCTCGAGTTGTCCGACACGGAGCTGGAAGATGCGATCATCGGCACGATCAACCGCTTTGACCCGCCGATGTCGCCCAGGCAGAGGGGGATCGGCGCCTTGAGCAATCGGATGACCGGCAATAGCTACGATCGCATGGAGAAGGCCTTGGGAGAAGCGCTTGAAACGACGCAAGACACGCTACGCGCCCACGCTGAAATGCTAAAGTCAGCAATGGACGAAGGCTACTTGTGCGTCCTCGGAAGCGAAGAAAAAATCCGCGAAAATGCCGATCTGTTCGACCACATCATTCCGCTTGACTATCAGGCGCGCGTGGAACAATAATCGACTTTATCCCGTTGACTTAGCAGCGAATGTTTGTTATTCTGTATGCATAAAGCAAACCTGAGCACAGAAAGAGTACGTGCGGATGCAAAAATCCAGAGAGTCGCGCAAGGGTGGGAGCACGGCATGAAGCACCGTTCGGAATGGATCTGTAAGGGCAGGACGAAAGCGGGAAACCGTAAGTAGCACCTGACGGGAACTCCGCCCGTTATCAGAGGAGCGCATATGACAGTATGCGAGTAAGCGGGCGCATTTTGCGCCAATCCGGGTGGTACCGCAGAAGCTCACGGCTTTTGTCCCAGAATTTTCTGAGACAAGAGCCGTTTTTTATTACCCGAAAACAAAAGGAGGACAAAATGAAAATTCCGCACAGACTCTACCTAACTGAAGACCAAATCCCAAAGCAATGGTACAACCTGCGGGCCGATATGATCGAACAACACGACCCGATGCTAAACCCACAAACCTTTCAGCCGGCGACTGCCGAGGATTTGTATCCCGTGTTTTGTGAAAAACTTGCCCACCAAGAGTTGGATAGCGAAACCCGCTATATCGACATTCCCGAGCCTGTGCTCGAGATGTACAAAATGTTTCGCCCCTCGCCCCTGGTGCGTGCCTACAATCTCGAAAAGTTGTTGGACACACCGGCCAAGATCTACTATAAATTCGAAGGAAACAACACATCAGGCTCCCATAAGCTGAATTCCGCGATCGCGCAGGCGTATTATGCGAAAGACCAAGGGCTCGACCGCCTTACGACAGAAACAGGCGCCGGCCAATGGGGTACGGCATTGGCGGAAGCATGCGCCTACTTCGGGATCCCACTCACCGTCTATATGGTAAAGGTCTCCTACGAGCAAAAGCCGTTTCGAAAGGCAATCATGCAAACTTTCGGCGCCAATGTGATCCCAAGCCCGAGTGATACGACTGCGATCGGCCGCACGATCTTGGCGAAAGACCCCAATACCTCCGGCTCACTTGGCTGCGCGATCTCCGAAGCCGTAGAAAAAGCCGTTTCTACGGAAGGTTGCCGCTATGTGCTGGGTTCGGTATTGAACCAGGTTGTATTGCACCAATCCGTGATCGGACTCGAAGCGAAGGCCGCGATGGATCAGCTCGGCGAATACCCCGATGTCGTGATCGGCTGCGCAGGCGGCGGGTCGAACCTGGGCGGACTGATCGCACCGTATATGCAAGACAAGCTCACAGGGAAAGGCGATCCCCGTATCGTGGCGGTAGAGCCGGCCTCCTGCCCGTCCTTGACGCGCGGCCGCTACGCCTACGACTATTGCGACTCCGGCAAGATCACGCCGCTCGCACGCATGTATACGCTGGGTTGCGAATTCGTTCCTTCTTCCAACCACGCCGGCGGACTCCGCTACCACGGCATGAGCCCGATCCTGTCCAAACTCTACCACGACGGCTATATGGAGGCGGTTTCGGTTGAACAAACCAAAGTCTTTGAGGCTGCCGTAGCCTTCGCAAAGTGCGAAACCATCCTGCCCGCACCCGAGTCCGCGCACGCGATTCGCACCGCGATCGATGAAGCTCTCCGCTGCAAAGAAGAAGGGCGGGAAGAGACGATCCTCTTCGGCTTAACCGGCACCGGCTTCTTCGACATGACCGCGTACACTTCCTACAACGAAGGCCGCATGAGCGACTATATCCCCACAGACGAAGAGCTGCAACGATCGTTCGACTTACTTCCAAAGATCCCCGGGATTCAGGAATAAGCAACTCCACCCGTATAGTAAGAAGAGGGTCTGATCGTAGAGAAAGTCCGTTCAATCGAGCCCGGTATACCCCTCTCGGCACGCTCACGGACCGCTCGGCCAAGATATGGCCTCAAGGGGTATACCGGGC
>CAZFWK010000061.1:0-8995 GCA_964522555.1 uncultured Peptoniphilaceae bacterium
TCGAGCGATATGCTGAAGCTCTTCCCCCGAGACTCGGAAGCCTTTGTGTTTTCCCTACAACGCAGACTGCACGAGGTATTCGGGCTGCAAATGGAAGTCATGATCTACGGCGACGGCGCGTTTAAAGACCCCGTCGGGAAGATCTGGGAACTCGCCGACCCCGTCGTATCCCCCGGCTATACATTGGGACTCGAAGGCATGCCCAACGAGTTGAAACTCAAGTACATCGCCGACAACGAGCTCTCCCACTTAAACGGAAACGAACTGAGCGAAGCCATGCGAGAAAAAATTCGCCACAAAGGCGCCAATCTCTTGGGCAGCAACGAAAGCCTGGGCACGACCCCCCGTCATATCACGGACCTTTTAGGAAGCCTTGCCGACCTCGTAAGCGGATCGGGAGATAAAGGCACCCCGGTGGTCTTGATCCAAGGCTACTTCGACAACTACGGGAGTGAATGATGTGAACGAAACCGTACTGAACAAACTGAAATCGGCCCAACCGGTATATTATGTAAATGAATATTACGATCCGAGTGCGATTGTGATCCAAAAAGACGCACAGGTAGAAGAAGCGCGCACCCGACTCGCGCGCTTTGCGCCGTTTATTCGCCAAGCATTCCCCGAAACCGAGAACGACTGTGGCTTGATCGAAAGTCCGCTTACGGAAATCCCAAAGATGGCACAAGCGCTAAAGCAAACTGCCGACTTTAAGGGATCGCTTTGGCTAAAGCAAGACAGCGAGCTCGCCGTCAGCGGCTCGATCAAAGCGAGAGGCGGGATCTATGAAGTGTTGCACTTTGCGGAGACGGTAGCCCTCAGGCACCACAAGATCCGCCCCGACACCGACTACTCGATCTTCGCAACCCCGGAAATGAAAGAACTCCTCTCCGGCTACGAAGTAAGCGTTGGCTCCACCGGAAACCTTGGCCTTTCGATCGGCATTATGAGCCGAGCGCTCGGCTTTCGCGTGACGGTTCACATGAGTGCCGACGCGAGGCAATGGAAAAAGGATAGGCTAAGAAGCCTCGGCGCCACGGTCGTCGAATACGCAGACGACTACGAAGCCGCTGTCGCGGAAGGACGAAGACTGGCAAGCCTCGGCCCGAAGAATCATTTTGTCGACGATGAAAATTCGATGGATCTCTTCTATGGCTATGCCGTCTCAGGCGAAAGACTCAAGGCGCAGTTGGAAGAAAAGGGGATTAAGGTGTCCGAAGATCACCCGCTGTTCGTATATCTCCCCTGTGGAGTCGGAGGAGGCCCGGGTGGCGTGGCATACGGCATCCAAAACGCCCTCGGACCGCACGCACACTGCATCTTCGCGGAACCGACGCAAGCTCCCTGCATGCTGCTCTCGATCCTCACGCAGACGCACGGCGAAATGAGTGTGAAGGACATCGGCCTAAGCGGACAAACCGAAGCCGACGGGCTTGCGGTCGGACGCGCATCGACCGCCATCAGCCTAGAGATGACCCCCAGACTCGACGCGCTCTACACAATCGAAGACGAAAAGCTGAACCCCTATATTCAAATGCTGTACAAACCGGAAGGGATCTTTATCGAACCCTCCGCTGCAGCCGGCTTTGACGGACCCGCGTACGTAAGCGCGTCAAACCAATACGACGAGAAAGCCATGCAGAACGCAACGCATATCGTCTGGGCGACCGGCGGACGCATGGTCCCCGAAGAGGACCGAAAAATATTCTTAGCAGAGTAAAGTGTGTTTCCCCCTGGAGAGATAGATCCATTCCGCTGGGTATAAATCCCTCATCAATAAAAATTCATCTCTGGAAGGAGAGTGACATGAAAAAGATCACGTGGTTCTCGATCATAGCTACTCTGCTCCTATTACTCAACGCATGCGGCCCTTCGGAGAAGACCTTCACCGCTACCAGCGGCCTCTCCGTCACCGCAAAAGACACCTGGGTGGAAGCATCCGGCGAAGAAGCAAAAAAACTCATCGACTCAGACGATGCCGACATCGCGACCATGGTCATCGCACTCATCAACAACTCCGATGGCGCGTACCTTACGATCGACCGACACAGCGCAAGCGGAGTCAAATCGATATGGGACGACCTCATCTTCAATCTCAACGACGCCTACCCGGGCGACCTGAACGCGGCCGTCGAGTATCTGAAGGAAAATGACTACACCGACCGAGAAATCGAATTGCTTACGCCGATCCTCGAAGGAAACGAATTGCCCGAAGACGAAATGAATTACCTGTATCAGGAACTCAATCTCCAAGACTGGATGTATTCACTTCGTACGGAAGACACGACGAGCAGTTTCTCGTTCGATTCGATCGACGAAACTACCATCGACGGGAAAAAAGCGCAAGTATTCCACTATCGCTACACGAATTCAGACGGCACCGCACTGATCTTACAAGAGTCACACGTGATCGTCGGCACATCCGTCTACTATATCGTCACTTGGTCGGAAGATAACTCCGCCGAGAAGATGGCAGCCGAGCTAAAAGCGATGCGCGAGAGCATCGTCTTCCCGTAGAAATTACACAGGATAATTTATCCTGTGTAATTTTTATTTTATGCAAATACCTCTTGACATGAATGAGACAAAAGATTACACTAAGGTACAAGGTAAAGGCGTAAGAAGACATAGGTTTTGAGGCAAGTTTCTTCAGAGAGTTGATGCATGGTGAGAATCAACGAAAACCCTCGATTCCGGTCCCTTCTCAGCCGATCGGCAGAACTGAGAGTAAGTCGATCCGTCTCCGCGTTATAGGAAACTGAGTGGCCGTATTATGCGGCAATCAGGGTGGTACCGCGAATATCTCGCCCCTGGCAATAGCCTCGGGCGATTTTTTTGTAGAAAGGATGAAAGAAAAATGCAACACACGATCGCCGTAATTTTGGAAAACAAATCAGGCACGCTCACCCGTGTCACCGGCTTGTTTGCAAGACGCGGATACAATATCAAGAGTCTTGCCGTCGGTGAAACCGACATACCCGGCCTATCCCGTATCACACTGGTGGTCAACGGAGACAAAAATGTCATCGAACAAGTTTCCAAACAACTCTATAAGCTGATCGATGTCGTCAAGGTGGTAGACCTCACCGAAGAACAATATGTCGACCGCGAACTTATTTTAATTAAAGTCAATGTGACACCCGCCACTCGCGCAGAGATCATGCAGACCGTGGAAGTATTCCGCGCGCGCGTCGTCGACATGGGCAAAGACGCATTTGTCATCGAGTCCACCGGGGACTCAGGAAAAATCCAAGCACTCATTGCCGCACTGAATGTTTACGGCATCGGTGAAATTGTACGCACCGGTAAAATCGCCGTTGCAAGGGGATAGGAGGAAATCAGCATGAAAATGACCGGCGCACAAGCGATAATCAAATGCTTACTCGAAGAAAACGTAAAATATATTTACGGCTATCCGGGCGGAGCGGTTCTCCCTCTTTATGACGCGCTCTTTGAAACCAAGGAAATCAAGCACATCTTGGTGAGAGGCGAACAAGCGGCAGCGCATGCGGCAAGCGGCGTCTCGCGCACCTCCGACACCGTGGGCGTATGTGTAGCCACCTCGGGGCCTGGTGCAACCAACCTCGTTACCGGCATTGCAACCGCCTATATGGACTCGATCCCGATGGTCGCGATCACAGGCCAAGTCCCTACCGGACTCATCGGAACGGACGCCTTCCAGGAAGTCGACATCACCGGCATCACCCTCCCCATTACGAAGCACAGCTATCTCGTAAAGGATGTGAAGGAGATTCCGCAAGTCATTAAGGACGCCTTCCACATCGCAAACACCGGAAGAAAAGGCCCCGTCCTGATCGACATCCCGAAGAATATCCAAATGACGGAGTTTGACTATAAGCCCGCGCACGAAACGAATCTGCGCTCGTACAAGCCGAATTATTCGCCGAATAAAAAGCAAGTGATGCGCGTCGCGGAAGAGATTAAGAAAGCCAAAAGACCCCTCATCCTCTCCGGAGGCGGAATGGTCATGGCAAAAGCCGATCAAAAGCTGAAGGAGCTCTTGGAGATCGCGAAGATCCCCACGATCCAGACGCTGATGTCTCTGGGAACCCTTCCCTATGATCACCCGCTGTACTACGGCATGATCGGCCTGCACGGCTCCCCCGTAGCCAACTACGCCGTCACGAACGCGGACCTCCTCATCAGCTTCGGCGCGAGATTCGACGACCGCTCCACCATCGTCACGAAGACTTTCGCCCCAAAAGCCACGATCGTCCACGTCGACATCGACCCGGCCGAGATCGACAAAAATGTCCGCACCCAGATTCCGGTAGTTTCGGACCTCTCCCTCTTCTTGGACGCACTACTCGAAAGAATCGAGCCGGCCGAGTTCACGGAGTGGAAAGCCGAGCTCGACAGCTGGAACACCTCGTACCCCCTCACCTATAAGGACGAAGGCGTACTCAAGCCGCAAATTGTACTGGAAAAACTCGCCGAAAGAACGCGCGGCAACGCCATCATCTCCACCGAAGTCGGCCAACACCAGATGTGGACGGCGCAGTTTTACAGCTTCTCGAACCCCGCATCGTTCTTAACCTCGGGCGGGCTCGGCACGATGGGCTACGGGTTCCCGGCAGCCGTCGGCGCGCAAATGATGAACCCCGACCGCCTCGTAGTCAATGTAGCCGGCGACGGCTCCTTCCAAATGAATATGGCGGAAATCGGCACGGCGATCGAGCAAAACCTGCCCATCAAACTCCTCCTATTCAACAACACATCGCTCTCCTTAGTGCGTCAACTCCAGTACTTCGGCACCAACAAACGCTACTCCGGGATCGACTTCACCAGCAACCCCGACTTCTGCAAACTGGTCGAAGCCTACCCGAACACCGAAGCCTACCGCATCGAGAGCCCTGACCAAATCGACGAAGTATTCGACAAAGCCCTAAACAACGGCAAGTTTACCCTGATCGAATGCATCGTAAGCAACGAAGAACGCGTCTACCCAGTAGCCTGCCCGGTAAACGGACTCAATAAGATGAACTATCTGGACGATGTCGAGATCGTGTGTGAGTGACGATCTGCATACAAAAAGCCCTTCGCGCAATTGCGAGAGGGCTTTTTGCAAAAGGGGGAATTAAAAGGTAGTAAGCGATGGTATTTTGCTTGGTCTATTCCAAGCTTTTGAGCCTTTCTTGTACTTCTTCTTTATAAGGAATCGAAGGCACCGCGCCGTTTCGTGTAACGGCTATAGCAGATGCCATCGAAGCGAAGCGGAGCGCGGTTTCCACATCTTTTCCTTGGCTTAGCATTCCAAAGAAGTAGCCGGTGAAGGTGTCTCCTGCGCCGGTCGTATCGACCGTCTCAAATAAGAAAGGAACCTGTCTGATTTCTGTATCTCGATCCTTATAAATCGAGCCTTGCTTCCCGAGAGTCAATACGATTCTCATATCCGGGAAGCGAGTCAGGAGTACGTCTAAGATTTCAGAATGAACTTTTTTCCCTGCGATATCTTCCCCTTCGATTTCGTTTAGGATGAGATACCGAACCTTACTAAAATCATAAGTCGAAAGATTCGCATCGATCGGAGACGGATTGAGGATAATCTCCATCCCTTTCTCATACGCGGTTTCCATGATCAGCTTGATGCTGTTGATCTCATTTTGCAGTAACAAAAAGTCACCTTTTCCGAAGCGAGCGAGCACTTTCTCGATATGGGAAGCTTTTATATTTTGATTTGCGCCTCCATACAAGACGATACTGTTTTGACCCTCTTTATCCACGTTGATGATCGCGTGGCCGGATGACTCTTCCGAATCGAACTCGATCAGGCTTGTATCGATCTCATTCTCTTTGAGTATATCCACCAAGAATCGTCCATCTTCATTTCCGACGGCACCTGCGTGATAGACCTCGGCACCGGCTCTTGCCAGTGCAACGGATTGATTGAGTCCTTTCCCGCCGGCAAACACCTTTCGAGACAAGGAAGACAGGGTTTCACCGGGTCTGACCATATGGTCGACCGAATAAACATAGTCGATATTTAAAGACCCGAAATTGAGTATTTTCATATACATCTCCCCATTTCCTTGTTCTTATTTCGTGATATAGTCTAAAATTCCTTTCCACAATTGGTCATAGTGCTCCCAGTTGATGAATTCAGGCGGTCCCCAGTGCGGCGCACAGTCGGACGTGAATACGGCGGATTTTCCTTTTCCAAACTCGCCGACCGCGATTAAAGGGTCCCCTCCAATGGTAACCAGCACTTCATGGCCCTCGATTGGAAGAGTCTTATTATAACCCAGGAAATGAGGCCACTCAGCCGGCAATCCCTCGATCATCTCATGTTGCTTCACCACTTCCGGAACGATCCCTTCGGGATGTTCCGCGCGATCGTCGTAATCAAGGCATAGTACGGGAAGTACATCCTTTACTGCGGTCTGCCCATAACGCGTCTTGGCGTCGATTCCCGTAAAGGACATATATCCGCCGATCATCATGAAGGCACCGCCCCCGTTAACATAGTCTCGGATCAGTTCCGTACGATTCGGCGTTGTTTCGCTTCTTGTAAAAGTTTTATTCGGAAGCAGTAAGGTATTGGATCCGATGTCGGATAGGATTACGCAGTCATATTTCTTTATTTCTTCCATGGTCGTCGGAAAATGATCGGGAGCGACATGATTCGGCATGAATTCAACTTCGTATCCCGCTTTTTCCATCGCTGCACGAATGTGTCCGACGCCTTCATCGTACACACAGGTGTAAAAGGTATCAAAACCTTTTATATGGGTCGTTTGGCTTACCCACGATTCTCCAGCTATCAAAACTTTTTTACTCATAATAACCTCCTATTTTTCGTTTGTACCCCAATGCAAAATCAATTCAGCATAGATCATGATCGCATCGTAATATTGTTCCAGTTCAACGTATTCATCGATCGCATGACACTGCGCAAGTTTACCCGGCCCGTATTGCAACGTCGGGAGTTTTGCGATATTTCTCCAAAGTCTTGAATCACAACCGGAAGGGGATCCAACGATCTCGACCGGTTTCTTCTTTACCGCTACGAATGCTTCTCTGAAAGAATCCACAAAAGCATGATCGGGATCCATTTCAAACGGGTTTCCGGCCTGATAGACCGACACCTTCGGGGGATGTTGTTCCAACCAACTGTCCCCGGCTGCACATTGCAATAATGCGGATGTGAATTCCTTTACAACTTGATCATGACTCATTTGTGTTGGAAGATAGTGTACGCAGTATTTCATGATGCACTTCTCCGGAACGGTAGACCCCGCTGTACCGCCTTCGATGACACCCAAATTCGAATTGGGTGGTGGCAAGAGAGGGTGTTTGTACTGCAGTAACCAGCCATGCTCGAGTTCTTCTATTGCTCTTGCAAGTTTCATCGCTTTTTCAATCGCGTTGACACCATCCGTTTTCGTTCCGGAATGAACAGCAACGCCGTCCACTTCCACTTCAAAGAATACAAAGCCCATGTGTGCTGCAATCAACTCATAATCCGTCGGTTCACATACCACGACGGCATCGGCACGAACCCCATTCATGACCGCCTGAATCGATCCATTTCCGCCACCTTCTTCGTCCACGACGGAAGTGATCACTACATCGCCCGGCAAATCGATTCCCGCTTCTTGCAATAATTTCACGGCCATCACGCTCGCAAGTAAACCGCTCTTCATGTCGCAAACGCCCAGTCCGTACATTTTACCGTCTTCTACCTTTGGATCGTGCGGATCATTTGTCCAAAGTTCTCGATTCGCCGGCATCGTATCCATATGGCCGTTAAAGAGAATCGAATTGCCCGATCCGCCCTTAAAGGTGGCGTAGACATTGTATCGATCGATATAGTCGTGCCCGAGGTTCCCCTCTTGGTGCATCGATAGAGATCGTTCGATGATATCTTCTTTCATTTGATCTCTTTCGATCGAGTCTGCTCCCATCGACTCAAGAAGCGAGATCAGATATTCTTGCCCTTCTGCCTCTAGGCCTCCATCGATTCCGTGACCGATATTACTCGTATCAACCCGAACCAATTCAGAAAGTTTTTCAGTAAAGTAGACTTTGTTTTGCTCGAAAGCCGATTTGAGTCGCTCTCTCATGAGAATACCTATCCCTAGCTATACATGCGCAGGCAATCTTCCACGATTTGCCAAAATTTATCGACATCGAGTTTAACGGCAACCTTTGAGTTCGGCTCTCTTTTTGAGTAGTTAAAGTAATCGCATAACGTTCTTCCGTAGCATTTTTCACTTCGAAGCTCGATTTCTGTAAACATTTCTCTCACTTCGATGCAGGTCGGGTCGATCAAATACGCGATACAGGTCGGATCATGCAGCGGTCCGCCTGCCCAGCCAAATACGGCTTTTTGTGTCATGCCAAAGAAGCGCATTAAGTCCGCGAAAAGCTGAGATGCTTTGTTGCCGATCTTTTCCATGCGCTCGATGATCTCCGGATAGCAAAGCGCTTGTCTTGTGAGGTCGAGCCCCATCATCACGACAGGTCTTCCCGAAGTAAACACGACATGTGCGGCTTCCGCGTCTGCCAAAATGTTGAACTCAGCGGCCGGGGTCATATTTCCTAATTGATACGCACCACCCATTAATACGATCTCTTGGATCTTCGGGACGATCTTGGGCTCTCTTTTCATCGCCATCGCAATATTCGTCAGCGGTCCGGTGGGCACCAGAGTGATGTCGCCATCCGAAGCAAGTAAAGTGCGAATGATAAAATCGATCGCATGCTCGTCTTCCACCGTCTTGGTTAACGGTTCGAACACAGGGCCATCTAAACCCGATTCGCCGTGAATATCGTCGGCTATCACTTGTCGATCGCGTACCATCGGCTCGCTGAAACCCGCGTACACCGGCACATCCAGCCCCAAGTGTTGGACTACATTGAGTCCGTTTCTGACCGTTTTCTCTTGCGTTTGATTTCCGGCTACAATTGTAATGCCCAATAAATCGAGTTTTGGATGAATCGCTGCCATCATAATCGCTACGGCATCATCGTGCCC
>CAZFWK010000062.1:0-8889 GCA_964522555.1 uncultured Peptoniphilaceae bacterium
CTGAAGATGAAGAAAACGGAAAGCCAAATCATTGCCGAAAAGGTGAAGAATATGGTGGAAATCGTGGGGCTTAAGGGACGAGAAAAGTACTTCCCGAGGGATTTATCGGGCGGACAAAAGCAAAGAGTCGCGCTCGCCCGCGCGATCATCACCGAACCCCATGTCCTGTTGTTAGACGAGCCGCTCTCCGCGATCGACGCGCAATTGCGAAAGAGCTTGCAACAATCGATCCGTGAGATCCAACAAAGCCTTTCGATCACCTCCATCTTCGTGACCCACGACCAAGACGAAGCGATGGTGATGAGCGACCAGATTTTCGTGATGAACGGCGGTAAGGTCGAGCAAAGCGGAACGCCGGTCGAGCTATACACCCAGCCGAAGACGAAGTTTGTCGCTTCGTTTATGGGGAACTACAATGTACTCGAAGCCGAGTCGTTTCGACAGTTGACCGGAAAAGAGACCGAACACACGATCGCGTTGCGTCCGGAGGTGATCAGCATCTATACTAGCGATGCGCAGATCGAAGAAGACGACCAATACCGACTCACGGGAAAGGTAGTCGAAAAGACCAGTAAAGGGAATATTCTGAGTTACCGGATCGAGTCAAATGATGTGGTTATCAAGGCGGATGAGCTGTTTCGAAGCGGCAATCTGTATGAAATCGGGGAGAGTGTGCAATTCACTTTCGAAAAGAGGAATTGCCTGATCGTATAAGAAGAAGGTAGAAACCATTCGAGGTAGCGATCTTTTTCAGCAGAAAGGTCGCTACCTCTTGACCTGCGCAAAAATAGTTGGTACAATTACAAAAGCGTCTCAAAAAGGGGCGCGGAAAATGCGGTGGGTGTGGCCTAGTTGGTTAGGGCGCCAGATTGTGGCTCTGGAGGTCGTGGGTTCAACTCCCATCACTCACCCCATTACATAAGAGGGACGCAAAGTCCCTTTTTGATTGGAGTCATGCATGAAAAAATCGATCGGAGCCCTTCTCGCAGCGGGCGCGGCATTTCTCCTCTACAACCGCAATCAAACGAGAAAAATGCGAATCGCAACCCCGACCATCCGGTTGGCAAAAGCGAAAGAAGAGATCCGGATCACCCAGATCTCGGATTTCCACAGCAATCGATTTGTCGATCCGCACGCTGTAGCAAATGAGATCACAAAATTTGCCCCGCACTTTATCGTGCTGACGGGAGACTTGGTCTCGGAGGACGATGTCGACTTCGATACGGCGCTGTCGCTTGCCCATGCGCTCGTTTATACGGGGATTCCTGTGTATGCGATCATCGGGAACCACGAGCAACACAACGCGCTTCGAGAAGACCTCTACGAGGGGATGATCGGTGCCGGTGTTCGGATGCTTCGAAACGAGGCGGTGCATTTTCCGGTGGAAGGCGTGCCGATTGCGCTGAGCGGGGTCGATTTTCCCGCACTGCAGGAGTGGTACGACCGAGCCTCTCATACGGTTTCAGAAGAAGAGCTCCACATTCTCTTGTGCCATTCGCCGTCCGAGTATAAGAAACTCACAGGCAATTTACCGGACCTCGTGATCTGCGGTCATACCCATGGCGGGCAGGTCAGGGTGCCGTTACTCGGCGCGATCATCGTGCCGTCGCAAGGGTTTTTCGCAAAAATGGATAAGGGACAATATGTCTTTGGCGACACAACCATGTACATCGATACGGGTTTAGGGAACACAAGACTTGACTTACGTACCTTCAATCCGATACAATTTACCAATATGAAATTGGTTGCGCACCGGTAGCTCAATGGATAGAGCACCAGACTTCGAATCTGGGGGTTGGGGGTTCGAGACCTCTCCGGTGTACCAAAAACCGCCAAGTGCTGTTGCGCTCGGCGGTTTTACTTTGGTTTGACGAGGTTCAAAATCTGTTCTATACTAAAGCGACTGCATAGTAAAGAGAGGAAATCATGGGAAAGTTAATCATACCGGATCGATATCGATCCACGCTCGATATCGTCGCGACACAACGCGCTATTAAAAACTTAAAAGACTTCTTTCAACAAAATCTTGCACAGGCGCTGAATCTGAAACGCGTATCGGCACCGCTTTTCGTGCCGAGAAATAGCGGACTCAACGATACCTTGAGCGGTTCGGAACAGCCGGTATCCTTTGATTTGCATGAACATATGGAACTCGGGCCGATCGAGATCGTCCAGTCGCTCGCTAAATGGAAGCGCATGGCGCTCTATCGCTACGGGTTCGACAAAGGCGTCGGGATCTACACCGACATGAACGCGATCCGCCCCTACGAAGAAACCGACAATCTCCACTCCATCTACGTCGACCAATGGGACTGGGAACTCGTCATGAAGACGAACGATCGCAACGAAGCCTACCTCGAAAAGGTCGTTCGAAAGATCTTCGATGTTTTAAAGCGAACCGAGGAGTTTATGGCCTATACCTATCCTGAGCAGTACCGCTATCTGCTCCCGGAAGATATCTTTTATGTAAGCTCGCAGGAACTGGAAGATATGTGGCCGGATTTGCTCCCGGAAGATCGGGAAAATCGGATCACAAGAGAGAAGAAGGCGGTCTTTATCGCAAAAATCGGGCACAAGCTGAAAAGCGGCAAACCGCACGACGGCCGCGCGCCCGACTACGACGATTGGAATTTAAACGGAGACATCATCCTTTGGCATCCGGTGCTCGACCGCCACGTGGAACTCAGCTCCATGGGGATCCGCGTAAACGGAGAAGTGCTAAAACAGCAACTCGCAGAGAGAAATGCACTCGAAAGGCTCGAACTGCCGTTTCACAGCCTACTGGCAGATGACGTCCTACCGCAAACGATCGGCGGCGGGATCGGCCAATCGCGAATCTGCCTATTCTTCATGCAAAAAGCCCATATCGGCGAAGTACAAGCCGCAGTATGGCCCGAATCCATGATGCAAGCCTGCGCCGACCACGGGATTCACCTGCTGTAATACTTTTAACTGGCTTTATCAACAATCGTAAATGGTATGTAGTATCGAAATAAAGAGGAAGATTCGCTTGGAATCTTCCTCTTTTCATCTTTGAATGTGCTTGCGAAACGAGATACAAGCCCTTTTCTATTTTCCCTCTCCGTACGCTTTTCCTTGTGTGCGATTCAAGAACTCGATCTCCGCAGGCGTCGACTCCCTGCCCAGGTCTGCGTTTTGGTAAGGGTATCGCCCGAATTCCTTCAGCACATCGACATGCATCTTCTCGAACTTTAGGGTCTCGGGCGAACCGAGGTCTTCGTAAAGCGGGATTGCCTGTTCGTGGATTCCGAGCGACTCCGAATGCATATAAGGGAGCAGTACAAACTTTTTTTCATCTTGCGAAAGCTTCTCGTAATCGGGATGCTTTACCGCTTCTTGCGCCAATACCAATGCCATCCCGTCTTGCGAAAGCGAGTAGCGGTTGTTGCGCCATATATTGCGCGAAAATTGGTCGAGCACGATAATCTCGGCTACGCGCCCTCGAATATCAACTCTCCAGTCTGAAAGAAGCCCGTCTTTAGCGGCATACCAAGTGTCTAGGAATCTCTCGCGAATCTTATCATCCAAATCCGGATCCTCCGCGAATTGCACCGGTACTACCTCCGGAGAAAACCAAAAATCTAATATTTCTTGATACGTTGCGACTGCCATCGTCTTCCTCCTCTTACTCTTTTTAGTATTCTACCCAATATTTGTAGGTTATATCTCGGGGGAATTGGGTATCAGTTCGCTAAATAATGAATATTAATCGCAATAATGAAAGGAATTAGTCAACCGATGCTCATCTCATACGACATGCTCGACCAATTTATTGGGAATTATCAAGCGCTCCGGCATGACTTTCGATTAACCGACAATTCGCTAAAACGAATCGCCGCGTTCGGTTATGCGGTGGAAAACAAAGAAATTGCGCTCGTTCGAATCAAAGAGCAGCTGGAAAATATTCGAAAGAAAACCGGCGTCTTTTCCGCTTTTCGTGGGACGATCGAGTTCTATTTGGCTGCATTGTTCGCCCTATACGACAATCGACCCGAACTCTTGGACCGCTCGATTGCGATTTACGACCGCCTTCGCCAAGAAACCTTACCATCGAACGATTATCTGACACTCTCCGCCTTTATCTTCGCCATGTTCTCAGACGAGGAAAATATCGACAAAGCCATCATCCGAACCAAAGCGATTTACTTGAGCCTCAAGCGAAAACACACTATCCACCCCGAAGGAAACGACTATATCAGCTGTACGCTCATGGGTCTTACACAAAAGCCTGTGGAAATCGCGGTGCAAGATACTCTGGCAATCCGAAAAGCGCTTGCAGAGAGCCTTCTCGGACCGGAAGGGCAGCTCACCCTGGCACAATTATTGGCATCGATGGAAGTGCCGGAGTCGGACATTGGCCGATATTTTACGATTACAAACCTCTTTAGAGAATACGGAATCAAAGTGAATCGGCAAACCGCCCTCTTTATCCCGGGAGTCCTGACCGCAATTCCAGGAGACGAAAAGCAAATTGTTGCGGAAGCCCTACGCGTGGTAGAGTATTTGAGAGCGCAGGACGGCTTTGGCGCAATGTCGGTCCAGCAGAACGAATTGTTGCTCTATGCCGCTTCCTTTATGAAATTGCATAGCGCAAGAATGGCGGATCCAACCAACGCAACCTACGCATCCGGTACATTAGTGGCGCGTACGACGGGGATCATCGTGTCCGCGGTAATCGTTCCGACCATGGCCGCGATAACCGTCACAGGGGCGCAATAGAAAACCGTGCTGCGGCTCAGATCATATGAGCTACTGCACGGTTTTTTTCGGAATGTACTTAGTAACGCTCAGCGGTGCGGTTCAAGATATCTTGCCAAATCGCATAGTTTACGATCGAAAAACCGAAAAGCGTCAATACCAGATAGAGAATTCGATCATTTTGGCCCGAAATCGTCTCGACCAACTCGCCCATCTTATAAGTCCAGTAAATGCCGTAAATCCCACAAGTCAAAATGGTGAGCACGATCACCATGCCGCCCTTTTCTTCCAATCCGTTTACTCTGCAATAGTCGTTGACGATGCCGTAATACCAAAAAATGCTGTAAATTCCGCAAGTCACAATGGATAAGACGATACTGGCAACGATAGAACGTTGATTAATCATACTCTTCCTCCCAAAAATTAAAATAAGTTTGCGATACTACGAAGCGCGCGCACAAGCAGACTGTCCGGGTAATAGCTGACAGGATAAAGCGGATTCGCCCAGTTTCCCGAGTATACTGCATAGACGATGCGAACGGCATAAACCGCAACGAATACCGCGGCGATTCCCACGATAAGCTTCTTACGCTTTTTGAAGATTGCATAGAGAAGGATCGGCACCAAGAGAAACAGAGGGTGAAAGTAAAAAGCATCCCCGAAATCTCCTCGCACGAACGCCAGCCACGCACGCGTCATCCCACAACTCGGGCAAGGCAAACCGATCGATTGTCGAATCGGGCAAAAAGCCGCCCCGCTACTAAAGTGATCCATCAGACTAAAAATCATCGCAATCTCCTTGACACGATTATACCACAAGACGCAGATTTCGAATCAGCTGACAAGTAAAATCAAATGAGTGCAATTGTATGAATCAATAAAGCTGATCCGGAAGTTGTACACTTTGGATACCGATTTTGATCGGAAAGACCGATTTTCATAAATTGTTATGTAAAGTAACGGAAATGTCTCGGTAAGTGTATGGACGAAAAGAGCACACCTTTCTATACTAAAAGAAAATTGAAAGGACGAGGATGAACAAATGACTTTTGGAGAAAAACTGAAATCCTTACGAAATGAAAAAAGGATCACGCAAGAGTCGCTAGCAGAAGCGCTGGACGTATCCCGCTCGGCGATCGCGAAGTGGGAGATGGACAGTGGGTTCCCGGAAGTAAGTAATCTGAGAACGATAGCCAAGTATTTCGGGGTGAGTGTCGACGAGTTGCTCGACGAAGCAAAGGACGCAGAAGCGGCTACTCCTGACAGCACTATTTCGTTCAAGCAAACGGAGTACAGTGGGAAATTTTGTGATATTGAGCTTACAGGCTGGAATGACGGCGTACACAATGCACGGATCCTTGGGGAAGATGAAGACTTCATTTTCTATCAAAAACAAGATAGTAAAGAGAGTCGTTTTGGGATGGTTGCAAAAAGGTTGATCATCTCGATCACCGAAACGAGAAAATCGAAACCGGTTGAGACCGTCGTCGATCCGATCGATCGAAATTACTTTTGCGGGAAGCGCGTGTTTATCGAACTCGCCTCCAAGGAAGGCCTGATTCAAGGCTTCTTCGACTTCGCGAGCGACGATTATCTCGACGTCGTCGTCCATTCTTTTTCCGAAACCAAATTGCGATTGGATTTTGGCAAAGAACTAGAACTTGCGGCAGTTTCGATCGTGGAAGAATTGTAGGGGAGAGTGGTTGGGAAATCGCATGAAGCAAAGAGATCCCCACATACACAGGTATAATCCCGTTGCCTCATCCAACATTCAGGGTATCAATACTAAATAAAAACAACCTGAGGTGGCGGGATGAATACGAGAGAAGCGGCGAAAAAGTGGGGGGTCGATGTCGGTACGGTGAGCGGTTGGTGCCGAGATGGGTGGATTGAGTCTGCTCAGAGGGATGAGCGAGGATTTTGGAGATTGGATCCGGAGGCGCTTCGACCTCACAGGTTCAATGTGAAAAAACAGACTCGGTACATCGATCGCGTGGCCTTGGTATTAATGGCATTAAGTTATCGAAAAACGATTCCTCGAAGCAAACTGCAGTCCGATGGAGAAGAGCTGGCCCGAATGTTCGGAGAACTTTTAGAGCTAAAATTTGTAGCGGCTAGAACGGGGAGAGCGGAGGATATCTTTACTTGTTATATGATGACCTTGAAGGGTGAGGCGTTTTTATCTACCCGAAGCGGGATCCGCAAGATCGCGCATGATCTGGAGCCGCTTTTAAAGCGGTTTAATGTGGGGATCTCCTTGAAGTAATGGGCGTATGTGAATGGTTGCACGAAATGCTTTTGAACCTGTCGTTAGTTGCGGCAGGTTTTTTTTCGACAACTTTCCCATCTCATAAAAATGAAATTGCTTATGGTTCGCTCATTGTTTATACTATGTGTAAAGCACAAAAGCGGCGGCGTGCGTCGGCCTTTTGTGTACTTCGTGGAGGTGTTTATGGAATTATTATTTGTTGCATTAATCCTGATCCTAGCGCTATTTGCAATGAACCTTTCGAGCCGGTCCGGTATTCCGTCTTTGTTATTGTTCTTGTCTCTGGGGATCGCTTGCAATTTTCTGGGGGTCGACTTTAACAACTATGAAATCGCAGAGAGTTTTGCCACAATCGCGCTGATCGTCATTATGTTTTATGGAGGATTCGGGACGAACTGGAAGATGGGCAAACCGGTGGTGAAGGAAGCGGCGATTTTAGCTTCGTTGGGTGTGGTTGCAACTGCCTTATTGACGGGTTTATTTGCGCATTATGTACTGCGGTTCCCCATGCTCGAAAGCATGCTTCTGGGTTCGGTAGTGGGTTCGACGGATTATGCTTCAGTTTCCAATATTCTTACTTCCAATAATTTAAATCTGAAGTATAATACAGCATCGCTCTTGGAGATGGAGAGTGGTTCGAACGACCCATTTGCATATACGATGACGATGCTTTTTTTATCTTTAGTGATGGGTACGAATGTGTCTGTTCCGCAGATGATTGCGATGCAGATCATTTTGGGCATTTTGCTGGGGGTAGGGTTCGCATTCTTAGTGACCAAGCTATTGGCGCGTGTCAACTTGCAAAAAGACGGCTTGGCGATTGTGTTTATCGCCGCTATGGCGCTTCTTACTTACTCATTTACTGATGTGGTGGGAGGCAATGGTTACTTAGCGGTTTACTTGTTTGGAATTATTATTGGGAATATGGCGTTTATCGGCAAGAAAGATGTAGTGTTCTTTTTTGACGGTTTCACCGAGCTGATGAGCATAGGCCTGTTCTTCCTACTGGGCTTACTTGCGACGCCTGCCAACATCATCAAAACCTTGCCGGTAGCAGCGATCATTATGCTTTTTATGACTTTCATTGCGCGACCGGTATCAGTTGTGGGGCTGATGATTCCATTTCGATTGAAGCGCAATCAATTGGTGGCGATCTCTTGGGCGGGATTACGCGGCGCGGCTGCGATCGCGTTTGCAATTTTAGTGGTAAATAGCAAAGTGAAGTTGAGCATCGACCTCTACCACATCGTGTTTGGGATCTGCTTCCTATCTTCACTTCTGCAAGGATCGTTTATGGCTCCAATTTCTAAGAAGGCGAATATGATTGACCCGAACGACACGGTGCTGACTACTTTCAATTACTATGTTGCAAAAAGCTCGATCACATTTTTCAGAACGGATATCCAAGAAGATAGCAATCTCATCGGCAAGAAAGTCAAAGATTTAAATTTAGTGTTTAACTTTATTATCGCAAAGATCAAGCGAGGAACTACTTCGATCGTAGCGCGCGGTGATGTCGAACTCGAAGCGGGTGATACGATCGTATTTGCGGGGGAAGAGTACTATGATCCTTTCAGTGAAAACCTGATCGAGTTTACTATCTCGAAGGGACACCCGTGGATCGACAAGAAGATCATGGAATTACATTTGCCAAACAATCAGCTGATTCTCACCATACAGCGTGACAATAAATTCGTGATCGCCGTTGGCAACACTACGATCGAAGAGGGCGATCGCATCATGCTGTCTACCGATGCACATGCGGATTTTACCCATGGAGAATCAAAAGTACATTAAAGGAGGCTACAATTGATCATAGGAAGTCATTTATCGATTAGCGGGGGATATGAAAAGGCCGGACTCGAAGCGGTTCGGATCGGGGCGAATACCTTTCAGTTTTT
>CAZFWK010000063.1:0-1936 GCA_964522555.1 uncultured Peptoniphilaceae bacterium
GTCTACAACGAAAGTCGCTTTGTCGATATCTTTTTGCAATCGCTTTTAAAGCAGACGTATCCGAGAGAGCAAATGGAATGGATTTTCGTCGATGGGAATTCGAGCGACCGTACGGTGGCGCAGCTGGAAGCGTATCAAAAGTCACATCCGAATCTGATTTCCATTCATACAAATCCCCACAGAACCGTTCCTTATGCCATGAATATCGGCATCCTCGCATCAAGAGGCGCGTATATCGTGCGGCTCGATGCGCACAGCAAATTCGAACCCGATTATATCGAAAAGTGCGTTCACTATTTGGACACGACCGATGCCGACAATGTAGGCGGTCTTGCGAAGACGATGAGCTCGGGCTTTGTCGGCGGAGCGATTGCAAAGATGCTGAGCTCGAAGTTCGGTGTAGGCGACTCGAAGTTTCGAACGGGCGGAAAGAGTGGCTATGTGGATACCGTGCCTTTCGGCGCGTTCAGACGAGAAGTTTTCGATAAGGTCGGCTTGTACGATGAACGTCTCACAAGGAATCAAGACAACGAACTAAACTTTAGAATCAGAAAAAACGGTGGCAAGATCTACCTCGCAAAGGACATCCGCTTTGCGTATTACAGCCGCGACTCCATCACAGGGATTGCGAAGATGGCACGGTTAAACGGGAAATGGAATGTGATCACGATGAAGATCATGCCCGGGTCGATGGGCGTGCGCCACTTCGTGCCGCTCGCTTTCGTATTGTCTTTGATCATCCTGCCGTTACTCAGCTTTATATTACCTTGGGTAAAGGTGCTGTTTGCAATCGAACTCGGTGCGTATCTCCTTTTGGATGTGATCGCTTCGGCATTTGCTTCCACATCGAAACGGGAATTTTTCTTATTGCTCTTACTGTTCCCGCTGTTTCATATTTGCTACGGTTGGGGCTCGCTCGAGGGATTGTGGGCGGTATACGGAAGTAAGAAGGTACTCGTGGAAAAGAAGGAGGGGCTCGAATGAAAGCAACGCTTTTACAAATTTGCTCGTATTATATCGGCTCCAAGCTATATAGCGAGTTATTTGTCGAGCTTGAGAAGAAAGGATATATTCAGGAAGTCTTTATCCCTGTGCATCAAGATCGCCTCTTGAACGCAAATCGAATCGACGGGCAAGAGAGTCTTCACTTGCATTACTCGAAAAACTTCAAAAGCATGGATCGGCTTTTTTACTATACGAAAGTCGACAAAATCTACCGCGATATGGTGAAAAAAATGGACTTTGAGCCGATCGAAGTGGCGCATGCACACTCTCTGTTCATCAACGGCGGCGTAGCGCAACGACTCAAGGAATCTCACAATATTCCTTATGTGGTGGAAGTCCAAAATACGGATATCAACGTCTTTTGGCGATATATGGTGCACTTGAGGCGCCAAGGGATGAAGATCCTGCGCGATGCCGACCGTATCGTATTCTATTCACCGGCCTATCGCGAGTATCTACTCGAAGAACTCACGCCGATGAAACTGCGCGAATCCTTCAGGCAGAAGTCGATCGTCATTGGGAGCGGTGCCAACCCTTTTTGGTTTGAGCACATGGGGCAGAAAAAGGCGATGGCAAAAGACGGACCGATTCGCTTGATCTTCGTGGGCTTGGTGGACAAAAACAAGAACGCAGAAGCTACCGTTATGGCGTGCGACTTGTTACGGGAAAAAGGCTACGATGTTGCGTACACCGTGGTGGGGCAGATCACGCATCCGCGCTACGACAAACTGTTTTCCGACAGAAAGTACATCCGTTACATCCCGCATAGCCCGAAAGAGGAGCTCTTGGAACACTTGCGTGCCTCCGATATATTCGTGATGCCCTCGCGCTACGATACCTTCGGGCTGGTCTATGTAGAGGCTATGACGCAAGGCCTTCCGATCATCTATTCAAAGGGGCAAGGCTTCGACGGCCAAGAGCCCGACGGTGA
>CAZFWK010000063.1:1946-8880 GCA_964522555.1 uncultured Peptoniphilaceae bacterium
CCGAAGAGATCGCAGATGCCATCCTACGGATTAGAGACCGCTACGAACCGATGTCCGAACGCGCAATCGAAGTTAGCAAGCGCTTCACATGGGATAGGATCACCGATAAGTACGACCAAATGTATCAAGAACTGCTGAAGGCGAGGAGTTTATGATGAATTGTCTGTTTCACGTCCCGCTTAAAATCGACCCGAACTATATGTCAGGCTCCCACATTCGCCCGCGCAAGATGATGCAGGCCTTTCGCGATATCGGCTACGAGGTCGATATCATCGAAGGGACTGCGGCAGAGAGAAAAGAAAAGATCAGATCGGTAGAAGAAAAGATCAAAAACGGCGTCCGCTACGAGTTCATGTATGCGGAAAATAGCAATATGCCGACGCTTCTTACGGAGAAGCATCACTTGCCTACGCACCCATTTCTCGACTTTTCGTTTTTTAAGCGCATGAAAAAGCACGGGATCCCGATCGGGATTTACTATCGCGACATCCACTGGGTGTACCCGGCGTATAAAAAGAATGTACCGGGTTTAAAAGGCGAATTCGCGATTCTCAATTTCAAATACGACATGAAGAAATACAATGAACTCGTAGACGTCTTTTATTTGCAGACAATGCATATGAAGAAGAAATTCCCGATGGAACTCAAGATGGAAGTGAGAGAGCTTCCCCCGGGAGCGGACGCTGGGATTCCCTTTACAGCTGCGCCGACGAAGCCCTTCAATATCTTCTATGTAGGAGGGGTGGGCGGCCACTACGAGATGGAGGAGCTATTCTCGGCCGTGCACGATACGGAAGGCATCACGATGACGATCTGCACGAGGGAGAGCGACTGGGCGCAGTACGGGAAGAAGTATGAGCCGTATTTGTCCGATCGCGTGAAGATCGTGCACAAGAAAAATGATGAGCTCTCGCCTTACTTTGAAGAAGCGAGTGTCGTGATCCGCTACTTCATCAGCGACAACAGCTCCGACTACAACGACTTTTGCATCTCGATCAAGGTGTTTGAGTACCTAGGGCATCAGAAGCCGATCATCACGATTGCGGACACCGCAACGGGAGACTGGGTAGAAGAGCGTGATGTGGGCTGGGCGATTCCTTACGATCGGAAGGCTCTCGCGGATCTGCTCGTTCGACTCCGAGACAACCCCGACGAAGTGCACGAAAAGCAACGAAATATGATCCCGCTACTGGAAGCCAATACTTGGCAAGCGAGAGCCGCCCAAGTGGCAAAGGATCTTGCAAAGTACAGGACCGCGAAATGAAGCCACTTCATATTGCGATGATCACGAGGAGTGTCCCCACGAAGGACTATCCCACGATGGGGATCTTTGAATACGATTATGCGAAAGCTTTCGTGGAAGCGGGGCATCGCGTGTCGATTTTAGCTGTGGACATGCGTTCCTTTCTGCGAAAGCGAAAATTTGGCATCGAAGCCTATGAAAAGGATGGGATTTCGATTACGGTCATCAACTGGCCGGTAGGGAATGTCCCGAAAAAGATGCTGTATGCCATCTCGTATCAAGCGTTGAAAAAAATCTATGCTCGTATGGTGGCTCGAGATGGCATACCTGATTTGATCCACGCGACCTTCACGGACTATGCCTATTTGGGGTCGTTGTTAAAGAATGATACCGGAATCCCGCTTTATATCTGTGAGCCGAACAGCCATATCAACACCGACCCGATTCATCCGCCGTTGTTTCGCGCGGCGAATGCCGCTTATCATGCTGCGGACTGTGTCCAGGCGGTGAGCCCGAGGTTTCAAACGAGGTTGAAGAATGTTTTCGGAATCAATTCCGTATATATCCCGATTCTGCCGGACCTAAGCGTGTTTCGATACTGGGATGGTGAGAGGCAAAAGCGAATTGTCTCGACCGGCAGAATTGTGAAAGCGAAGGGGATGCGAGAGTTGGTGGAAGCGTTTCGCATCGTCCATGCGAGATACCCCGAATATCGACTGGAAATTTTTGGAGAAGGAGACGAACGCGAGTCTTTGGAAAAGCTCGTTTCCGATTGGGATTTACAGGAGAGCGTGCAATTTCACGG
Source organism: uncultured Peptoniphilaceae bacterium (assembly GCA_964522555.1). GTDB lineage: Bacteria > Bacillota > Clostridia > Tissierellales > Peptoniphilaceae > JAAYQA01. The sequence goes on from CAZFWK010000063.1 coordinate 3,995, forward strand.
GCTCGTGCCGCGAGAAAGGATCGCAGCTACGTACGATGAATCGGAGATCTTCGCGCTTTGCTCCCATCATGAGACCTTCGGGCTCTCGTATATCGAGGCTTGGGGGGCGGGATTGCCCGTATTATCCACGAGATGCGGCGGTCCCGAACACGCCTTTACGGAAGACAATGGTATTTTGGTCGAAGTAGGGGATGTTCAGCAGATCGCGGATGGACTGCTTGCCATGATCGGCACCGACTACGACAGACGCAAGATATCGGAAGATGCGCATCGAGAGTTTTCCAAAGCGCGTATCATCGGCGATATCCTAAAGCAGTTTGAGAGAATTACGAGTTAGAAAAAATCCCGAAAAAGCCAAGGAGGGCTTATGAGAAAAATCCGAACCGGACTGATTTGCGTACTTATGGGGATGCTGCTGGCGTCGCCGGTGCATGCACACGAGGTAAAGCCAAGCCAATCGAGCGGGTACAGCGTGCAGACCGACGCCGAATTCCGCGCGCAGATGCAGATTCGACTAAAGGCCGTGGAGGCGCAAAAGGCGCTCGCCAATACGGAGTCGCTGATCCACAAACTTCCGATCAAGGGAACCGAAAAGGATGTGCCGAAAGCGGACCGCTTTGTGGTCGCACAGGCAAAAGAAGGCGGTGCATTCGCGGCTCTCGATTCGAAAGCCACATTGCAACAAGCGCTGGAAGCCGTCCGAAGCCGAGAAGAGGCGGACCTCGTCGTAATCGACGTGGAGCGCGTGATCGGAAACGGTGTCATTTATATGACGAGCGGTTTTGCGATCGCATCGCCCGCTAAGGTCTCGAAAGAGGGGATTCTCACCTATGGAGAAGGCGCGTACCTTTCCTATGTGAGCCACGGGCACGACGCCAAATACCTAGGGGGAGACGGCGTGAAAGCGGTGATAGAACTGATGGGGATGAAAGGCAATGTCGTGGCGGCCGAGAATTCGGTTCCGGTAGATCAAATCGAGCTGATCCCGTCTGTCCATATGAAGGCGAACTCGTATTACGAAAATCGGGGCGGCACGCTCACCCATGTCCTGCAAACCTACGCGTATTCGGGCGAAAAGAATGCATGGGAGGCGAAACCGTATCGCATTGCCATGGGCGAGGCGCCCGAATTTATGTACGAAGGAACCCCGTATTATTCCTACGATGCCTACACATTCTATGAAGATTCGGATCTGGAATCTGCCGCCGGCACCTATGAACCGTATTTCAAACTCCTGCCCATTCGCTCCAAAACGGCGTACACGGCAGAGGAGCTCAATCTCTATATCGACTCTTGGAAGATCCCGGACAGCGCAATGAAGGGAATCGGCGGGAAGTTGAAGCAATTGGAAGAAACGTATGGGATCAATGCGGCCGTATTGCTCTCGATTGCGACGCATGAGAGCGCTCGAGGCACAAGCGAGATTGCCAAAGCGAAAAACAATCTGTTCGGGATCGATGCGATCGATAAGAATCCGTTCGGAAATGCGAAGGATTTCGTCTCGATCGATGCGAATCTGGAATATATGGCGAAGTATAAATTGAATGATCAATACTTGAACCCGCGCGACTGGCGCTTTCACGGCGCGCATTTGGGCGACAACCGAAGCGGCCTCAATGTGAAATACGCCTCCGACCCCTACTGGGGGGAAAAGGTCACAGGGCATTTGTATGCGCTCGATTCGTTCTTAGGCGGTAAAGACCTGAGCCGATACGCGCTCGGCCGCACAAACGGCTCGGTCGCCGCGTACGAGACGAAAGAGAGGGTCGGTGACGCGCTCTATACTTTCGACAATCCGGGCGGGAATTTTCCTACCGATCTGCCGGTCATCTTAACGGGGGAAGGCGAGGGGTACTATTCCGTACAAAGCTTTGTCTCGATCCGGGACGGCGTGGCGGATCCCGATGCGCCTTACAGTAGAAATGCGCAAGTTTTTGTAAGCAAAGCAGGGATCACCCGTTTGGACGCAAGCCCGATCGCGGTACCGAAGCGAACGGCGGAATATGTGCGACTGGCCGGACAAAGCCGCTACGAAACCGCGGTGGAGATCTCAAAAGCCAGACAAAAGCAGGCGAAGACTGTTTTGCTTGCGAACGGGAATTCGCAGATCGACGCGCTGTCGGCAGCCCCTCTCGCACACTCGATGGGCGCACAGCTGCTCCTTACAGGCGGAAAAAGGCTCGAGTTCATCGTCGAGAAAGAAATCGAGAGACTCGAAGCGGTGCGGATCGTGATTATCGGCGGTACGAATTCCGTACCCGTGGATGTGGAAGTGTTGCTGGCGGACAAGTACGAAGTCGAGCGGATCCAAGGTGCAAATCGTTACGAAACCTCCGCCATCATCGCAAGAAGACTCCTAACGGACCCGCGCTCCACGCATGCTTTTTTGGCAAACGGAATTTCCGCCGTCGATGCGCTAAGTGTTGGGCCCATCGCGGCTAAGGCCGGCTCTCCGATCCTACTGACCGATGGGAAAAACCTAGACCCGAGCGTTTTGGAAGTGCTTATAGAAAAAGAAGAGGTCACGATCATCGGAGGGGCACAGTCGGTATCCGGAGAGTTGGAAGCAATGCTCCGATCGACCGCCAAAGTCGACCGGATCGCAGGGGCAAACCGCTACCAAACTTCGACCGCGCTTGCAAACCGCTACACAAATGAAGCCAAAGAAATCGTACTCTCTACAGGGAGCGTACTGGCAGACGGGCTCGCGGGCGCATCGTTTACCGCCGACGCGAATGCACCTCTCCTGCTCGTCGGAGATTCGGTACACAGTGAATTATATGAATTTCTTTCTTCTCGTTCGATCGAGAGATTGTACGCCTTAGGCGGACAAAATTCGGTATCGGACCGAATCTTGGAAGAAATCAATCGGATACTCGAATAGTAAAAGCCCGCGTTAGGAAGGGTTCCTACGCGGGCTTTTGTGCGCGTGAGTCGGTTTCCATCCCCTTAATTCCGAGCGATTGACTCGGAATGCGTCGAAGTGCTTCCGTCTGGGTATGAATATCACAAGATATGGAGGTGTTCAGTTTTGAACGATACAATTTTAGTTCTCGTAATTATAGCGATCTTTGCAGTGTTGCTTTTTGGGCTTTCGTATTTAAAGAAACTCAATAAGTCGTTCACATTTCGTGTAATCGCGGCATTACTCATCGGTCTGGTATTCGGAGCGTTGCTCCAAATGCTACTCGGATTCGGCAACCCGATCATCAAAACGGCGAATGACTGGATGGGCCTTGTGGGCTCGGGTTACGTGCGAATGCTCAGAATGATCGTCATGCCGTTGATCTTTGTGTCGATCCTGTCTGCATTTATCACGCAGAAATCGGCGAATCTCGGGAAAGTAGCAGGCAGAGTCCTTGCGGTGTTAGTCGTCACGGTCGCGATCTCGGCTTTAGTCGGCGCGCTTACGACGAATGCATTCGGCTTAACCGCGGAAGGCGTGCAAGTGGGGCAAGCCGAACAACAAAGAGGGGAAGCCTTAGACGCACAGTTGGAGACCTTTAGCCAGGTCCCCATCCAGCAACAAATTTTAGAAATCATTCCGACCAATCCCTTCGCCGCACTCGCGGGAACGGGATCGAACGCGACTCTGTCCACCGTATTTTTCTCGACGATGCTCGCCATCGCAGCGATCCAAATACGAAAATTTAAGCCGGAGTCGGCGAAATTTTTTGAAGATCTTACGAAGTCCTTGCACGATGTCATCATGCGATTGGTCAATCTGATTATGCGCTTTACTCCGTATGGGATCTTAGCGCTGATGACCAAAGTGGCATCCACCTCGAATGTGTCGGATATCGTACGGCTGCTGAAGTTCATCTTGGCATCGTATGTGGCCATTCTGATTATGTTCATCGTACACTTTATCATCCTGGCATTGGTTGGATTGAACCCCGTCCAATTCCTGAAAAAGTCGGCCAATACGCTGTTGTTCGCATTCACATCGAGAACCTCAGCCGGTACTTTGCCGATGACAATTCGCTCGCAAATGGACTTAGGGGTTCCTGAAGGGACGGCAAACTTAGCGGCCACACTCGGCACCTCGATCGGGCAGAATGGTTGTGCCGGTATTTACCCGGCGATGTTGGCGGTTATGATCGCGCCGACACTGGGTATTAATCCGTTGGATCCGGGCTTTTTGATCCGACTCATCTTCATCGTGACGCTTGCATCCTTCGGGATCGCAGGAGTGGGCGGCGGAGCGACATTCGCAGCGTTGGTCGTATTGTCGGCGCTCGGGTTCCCGGTCGCACTGGCAGGGCTCTTGATCGCGATCGAGCCGCTGATCGACATGGGTCGTACCGCGCTGAACGTATCGGACTCGCTTTTAGCGGGTGTGGTGTCGGCGAAGTCCATGGGGGACATGGATATGGAGATGTATCATTCCGATGTCGTCACAGAGAATTAGTAAATAGAAAAGGGGTAGGGGCATGAAAATTACAGTCGACGATAAGGCGAGAGACTTTATCACGAAAAAGGGGATCCGCGACGTTCACGTCTATGTAAAAGGCTGCTCTTCTTGAGGACCGAGTGAGCCGCAACCATTAGTTGTAATGGGAAAACCGAGAGGGGACGTAGAGGATTACGAGCTGACCGATGTAAACGGGATCGGAGTATATGTAAGGCGCGATGTACAAACGCTCGACGATGGTCTCGCCATCAAATACGCAAAATTTCTCTTCAAAGAAAGTCTCACAGTAGACGGAATCGCCTACTAAGCAAACAAAACCGCGATGGGTATGGGCTCATCGCGGTTTTTTTGGGTTTTCGGGTTGTGTGAGGGGAGAATGAACTGAGGTTGTTTTCAGCGCCCCGCCACTACGGCAAGGGAGTCCAACGCCTCGATAGAGCACGCTAGCGCGCATCTCCCCACAAAATGCCCC
>CAZFWK010000064.1:0-8824 GCA_964522555.1 uncultured Peptoniphilaceae bacterium
GACTATCTGCCCGTCACCTCGACGCATGTCGGCAGTATGGGCGGGATCCTCGCGATCGCGCAGGACCAAGCGCTTTTGGCACCGATCCACCTGCTGGACCCCGATACGGGGACATACAATATCCCCTACTGCGAGCGCTATCTGAAAGAGCCCGTCGCCCTGATCAAAGGCGTAAAGAGGCAGCAAGGGCTAATCACCCCGCCCGACAACCCCAAGAAGATCGCGGGATACAAGGACTTGGGCACAGGCGAACTCGTGTACATCAACCGACAGCTCGGCGCGGGCACGCGAATCCTCCTCGATTATCGCTTGAAAGAAGCGGGAATCGACCCGGAATCCATCCCCGGTTACGACAATGCCGTCACCACGCATATGAATGTGGCGCAAGCCGTAAAAAGCGGCGACGCCGACACGGGGCTGGGCGCATACTCCGCTGCCGCAGCGCTGGGCTTGGGCTTTGTGGAGACGGACTCGGAAGAGTACGACTTCCTCGTACGGCAAAAGGACTTGGAAGACCCGCGCGTCGTGCGATTCATCGAAGTGTTACAAGATCCCTCTTTCCAGGAAGCGGTACGGGAGAGAGGCGGCTATGACCTGGAAGGAACCGGAGAGGTCGTGCTGATTTGAACAACAAAGCGCTCGTACGAACGCACTATCTCGTCTTTGTCATCCAAGCGATCGCTTCGATCGCAATCGGGATCGTGCTTTGCCCGGACCCTTCGAAGCTGCTGAACGGACTGGCGCGAATCGTCTCGCACCCTTCGCTCCTTTCCACGGACTATATGGTGGTGGGCGGAGCGATCGGGGTGAGCTTTGTGCATGCGGGCCTGATGATGCTTTGCACACTCGGGATCTACCGCATCGTAAATGCAAAACTGCAAGGGCTGCAAGTGGCGGCCCTCTTAATGGTGTTCGCGTATTCGTTTTACGGGAAGAATCTCTTGAATATCTGGCCGATCGTGGCGGGCGTCTTTTGGGAAGCGAAGCGAGCGGGAAAGCCCGCGGATTCCGTGGCACCCCTCGCATTCTTTGCGGGTTCACTCGCGCCACTCGTGTCGGTATTGGCGGTCGGGACTCCGCTTTTGATCCGCGCGCCGATCGCCGTCACCACCTCGGTGGGGATCGGGGCGGGCTTTTTGGCCGGGTACCTGATCGGAAAGTTCGCGGCCTTCGTGCGCACACTGCACCACGGCGCGATCCTCTACAACGGGGCGATGTCTTCGGGAATCGTAGGGATCCTCTCGAACTTTATCCTGATTTCTTTACGGCTCGGACACAATAAATTATTGGACAATGCCTTTATATCGGGGCAAAATCAGCTCCTGGGGCTGATCGTATTCACCTTGGCGCTTTATTATATGGTCGCCGGTATCATCTTAAACGGCGGGATCCGCGGGCTCGACTACTTTATCGGGAAGAGCTTTCGCGGGATGGACTTCGTCTACCAATTTTCCATGGGCAAGACGCTGATCAATATGGGTCTGGTTTGCCTGATGATGCTGCTCTACGTACTGATTCTGCCCGATGCGCAGCTAAACGGGCCGGTATTCGGCGGATTGTTTACGATCGTGGGCTTTGCGGCTTTCGGTGTCACGATCCCTTCGATGCTCCCTGCCGTGGGGGGCGTATTGGCCGGTGCCTTCTTTACGGGCGGGCTTGGGGGCTTGCTTGCCGGCGAGAACTTCTTTGACGCCGCGATCGAAAAGGTCGCTAGCCGCGACATGCTCGTGGCCGCGATGTTTGTGGGGGGCTTCTCCCCGATGACCGTGATGTACGGTTCCTTTGCGACTTTTGTCGCGGGGGTATTGCACAGCATCACCGTCCCCAATATCGCACCGCTCCACGGGTGGATGGTTGGCTACAACAACGGATTCGCCATGGGGATCATTGCGATGTTCTTCTTGCCGATCATCGAGATGCTCGGAAAGAAGGATTATTTTTATCGACTGTATCGCGGCTTCTTCGGAAAAGAACAGACGGAGGAGTATTCCGTCCTCAAAAAGCCGATTCGATGATATGATGATATATAATAGAGAAAAAGAAAGGTATTGATATTTCGTGAAGCGTACGCGTGTGATCCGACAACACTATACGGTCTTTCTCTTGATGGCGCTGGGTACTTTAGCACTTGGGATTTTTTTGTGTCCCGACATCGAGCGGATCGGTAGAGGGTTGCGGCAGATCGTCATGCATCCTTCGCTGTTACCGACCGACTATATGACGGTCGGCGGACACATCGGCGTGAGTTTTGTGCACGCGGGTCTGATGATGCTCACAGCGATCGCCGTGTTCGCCATGGTGGGGGCAAAACTGCAGGGTCTGCAGGTGGCGGCCCTCATGATGGTGTTCGCCTTCGCCTTTTGCGGAAAGAATCTTTTGAATATATGGCCGCTCGTGATCGGCGTGTTCATCGAAGCGAAGATCGCAAACAAGGACCCGGCTGCGGTCGTGCCGCTCGCTTTTTTTGCAGGCTCGCTTTCCCCATTGGTGTCCGTGTTGGCGGTGGGGACGCCCCTATTGATCCACGCGCCGCTCACCCTGACCGTACCCGTGGCCATCGTAGCCGGGGTCATTGCGGGGATGCTCATCGGGCGGTTTGCGGCTTTCGTTCGCACGCTTCACCGCGGCACGATCCTCTACAACGGGGCGATGTCTTCGGGGATCGTCGGGATCCTTACGAACTTTTTGCTGATCGCGATGGGCCTCGGACACGACAAGCTGATCGACAATATCTATATCGTAGGCTTCAACAAGCTCTTGGGGTGGATCGTGTTCGGCTATGCGATGTACTTTTTAATCGCGGGATTGTATTTAAACAAAGGCTTTAAGGGGCTCGGCTATTTTGTCGGCCATACTTTCAACGGAACGGACTTCGTGTACCAGTTTTCGATGGGAAAGACGCTGATCAATATGAGCCTGGTCTGCCTGGCGGTGCTCCTTTATGTGCTGGTCATACCCAGAGCGCAACTGAACGGGCCGGTGATCGGCGGGCTTTTCACGATCGTGGGCTTTGCGGCAAACGGCGTGACACTGCCTTCCATGCTGCCGGCACTTGCGGGCGTATTTATGGGGAGCTTTCTCACAGGCGGGGTAGGCGGTGCACTCGTCGGCAATTCGTTTGCGAAGGCGGGCCTCGCGCGAGTGGCGAGCCGGAGCATGGTGATCGCGGCGATGTTTAGCGGAGGCTTTTCGCCGATGACCAAGCTCTACGGCCCGAGCGCGAGCTTTGCGGCGGGGATGCTCTTTTCGATCACCGTTACGAATATCGCACCGCTTCACGGTTGGATGATCAACTACCACAACGGCTTTTCCATGGGATTGGTCGCGATGCTGTTTTTACCGGTCATCCAGATTTACAGTGAGAAAGACTATGTGTACCGGGTGTACAAAGGATACTTCGGGAAGCAACAAACGGAGGAGCACTCCGTACTAAAGAAAACGAACCGATACGGTTAATATTGGGAGCAAGAAAACGATGATAGATCAATTCGGCAGGTCGATCGAGTACCTGCGTTTATCCATAACGGACCGGTGCAATTTGCGCTGCAAATACTGCATGCCGGCTGAAGGAGTCGAAAAAATCGCACACGAGGAGATTCTCACGCTGGAAGAGATCGTCACCGTGGCAAAAGCGTTTGTCTCGATGGGGATTAAGAAGGTTCGCATCACGGGAGGCGAACCGACCACGAGACTGGGGCTCCTGTGGCTGATCGAGCAGCTCAAGGCGATTCATGTGGAAGAAATCGCGATGACGACCAATGCGATTTTATTGCCTGAGATGGCAAAGCCGCTAAAAGAAGCAGGGCTCGACCGCGTGAATGTCAGCCTTGACACGCTGAACCCGAAAAAATACAAAGAGATCACAAGGCTGGGCGCGCTGGATCAAGCGCTTGCGGGAATCGAAGCGGCATTGTCGGCGGGGCTTACGCCCGTGAAGGTAAATGCCGTACTCATGAAGGGATTCAACGACGACGAGATCGCGGATTTGTGCGACCTCACGCTCAAGAAGGACATCCACGTGCGCTTTATCGAGCTCATGCCCATCGGCTTCGCCAGAGGGCATTCGGACGAGTATCTGCCCGTGGGAGAAGTGCTGGAGAGGGTGCCGACGCTAATCCCCATTCAAAGGGAGTCGAGCGGGTCGGTGGCGAGGCGCTACCGCCTGCCGGGTGCGGTCGGCACAGTCGGCCTGATCTCCCCGATCAGCGACCACTTTTGCGCGGAATGCAATCGCATTCGCTTGACGAGCGACGGAAAGCTCAAGCTTTGCCTGCATTCGGAGCTACAGTACGATATCAAGCCGGTATTGCGAGAAGGGGGCGATCTCATGGCGGCGATCCAAGATGCGCTCCAAAGAAAACCCGAGTCGCACCGCTTAAACGAGGGTATACAAGTACAGACGGGCATGTCTGCAATCGGAGGATAAGATGGGACTCACACATATCAACAAAGACGGACGGGGGCATATGGTCGACGTGGCAAACAAGCCCGACACGCACCGCGCAGCTACGGCCATCGGCACCATTCATATGGATCAGGACACGCTCGAGCAGATGAAATCGGGCCCTTTAAAAAAGGGAGATGTGCTGCAAATCGCACAGATCGCGGCGGTCATGGGGGCAAAGCAGACGCCTTCTTTGATCCCCTTGTGCCACCCAATTGCGCTTACCGGCGTGGATGTATCGTTCACCTGGTTGGAAGACGGGATCTGTGTACGCGCGACGGCCGAGACGGTGGGGAAGACCGGTGTGGAAATGGAAGCCCTGACGGCTGTGACCACGGCGCTTCTAACGATATACGATATGGGGAAGGCAATGGATCGGGGGATGCGAATGACGGAAATTGAGCTATTGGAAAAGACGGGCGGAAAGTCGGGGCATTATCAGAAGGCACAGCCCCGCGTGATCGGGATCAATATTTCGGACAAGAAGGGCGTCGTAAAGACCCCGATCGTAGAAGGGCGCTTCTTGCCCGAACACGGCTTGGAAGCGGACGCCCACGCGGGCGACTGGCACAGGCAAGTTTCGCTATTGGCGATCGAAAGTTACGAACGCATGCGAAAGGAAGACGGCGAGTTGTTTGCACAAGGGTCGTTTGCAGAAAATCTCACCACGGAGGGAATCGTCCTGCACGAACTCCCGGTAGGAACCGTGCTAAAAATCGGAGAGACGATACAGGAGATCACGCAGATCGGCAAAGAATGCCACCACGGCTGTGCGATTCGCCAGCTTGTAGGCGACTGCGTCATGCCCAGAGAGGGAATTTTTGCAAAGGTCCTTTCAGGCGGAATGATTCGGGTAGGCGACTCGATCGAGATTATAAAGGAAAGTACGAAATGAAAATCACAAGACTAAACGCGATGAAACAGAGCGTGGAGCACATCGAATGCACTTTGGCGGGGATTGTGGGCGATAAAGAGAGAGAGCCCGAGCGCCAATTGACTTTGCTTCCCGAAGGCGTACGCCAACGGATCGACGCCGGCGAATGGGCGAAAGGATTCTGCTCGGTGAAATTTTACGAAAACGTGACGATCGAAGATCTACCGGAAATGACCCCGGGCACGGTACTTCGAATGGGGAGCTTGGTCCTAGAGATCTCGGAAGCGTCCAAGCACTGCTACGACTTTTGCGACTATGTAAAAGAAGGGACCCGCTGCGAACTGCCGGCGAATGCTTACTTTGCGAAGGTCGTAGAAGCGGGCAAAGCCTCTGTCGGGGACGATGCGGTCATCCTTTAACGATCCCCGGAGGCAGGAGGCGTTATGCGAAACAACTATCTTTTGAAAATACTGATCGGGTGTGCGTTTGTCGCATCCGGCATCCTTTTGGGGATTCTCGGATACAGGCTTCTCACCTCGGGGCTGGCCACCTCCGCGAAAGCGGAACGGCTCATCCTTTGGGTGGCTTCGTGCCTCGTATGGGGGCGGTTCTTGCGTTCGACCATCCACAAATACACAAAAGAAATGTGAGGGTTACGATGAAACAGATGATGGATATCGTATTCGCAGTCGATCGAAACTGGAATATCGGCTACGACGGAGATATGCTCTTTAAAATTTCGAATGATCTGAAGCGGTTTAAAGAAATCACGTTCGGTCATGTGCTCGTGATGGGTAGAAAGACCTTTGTTTCTTTGCCGGGCAGCAAGCCTCTTCCCGGGCGTGAACATATCGTCCTGACAAGAGACACAAACTTCCAAGCGGAAGGCGTTACGATCGTCCACAGCATCCCCGAGATGGATGCGCTCCTCGAACAAATGGCTTTGGAAGGGAAGAAATTCTTCCTGATCGGAGGGGGCGACCTCACCACGCAGCTGATCGACCGCGTTCGGATCGCATATATCACGAAAGTCGACCGCGCTTTTTATCCGGCCGACGCGTTCTTGCCCAATTTTGATGAAATCGACGACTTCGAAATCACGTACAAAAGCGAATGGATGAGAGACGATGCCGGTCTCGATTATCAATATGTGAACTATGAAAGGAAAAATGCATGAAATACATCCCCAACGAAGTAACCAACGCGCACTATAATCTGGCGCTCGAAGAATGGGTTTTGGAAAATCTGAAAGACGATATCTATATTCTCCTTTGGAGAAACGACAATTCGATCATCATCGGAAGAAACCAAAACACCGCCCAGGAGATCAACCAAGCGTATGTGGAAGAGCACAATATCGACGTCATCAGACGCCCCACAGGCGGCGGCGCGGTCTACCACGACCTGGGCAATCTCAATTTCTCGATCGTGGCCGACGCGGAAAATGCCGTCCACATCGACTTCGAGCTCTACACGCAGCCCGTACTGCGCGCACTTCGTGAGATGGGGGTAGACGTGCAACTCTCCGGAAGAAACGACATCACGATAGACGGCAAAAAGTGCACCGGCCTTGCCCAACGAATCAGCAACAATCGCATCCTGCACCACGGCGCGATGCTGTTCGACACCGACCTCACGACCCTATCCAAAGCGCTCAATGTACGGCGCGACAAAATGGAATCGAAAGGCGTAAAGTCGGTCGTAAGCCGCGTGACGAATATCAAGCCCTATGTAAAAGAAGATGTGGACGTAATCGGATTTCGCGAGCTCCTCAAAAAGGCGATGTTCCACGAATACGACGAAGTACCCGAGTATCACCTGAATGAAGAGCAACTCGCGGAAGTGAAAAAACTGCAGGAAGAAAAGTACGACACCTGGGAGTGGAACTACGGCCGTTCACCCAAGACCAATTTCCAAAACGATAAGCGATTCGAAGGCGCAGGCGTGCTCGACATCCGCATGGATGTAAAGGATGGCGTGATCGAAAAGGCGACCTTCTACGGCGACTTCTTCGGAGCGAAGGACAAGAGCGTACTGGAAGACGCGCTACAAGGTGTACACTTCACCCCGCAAGGCGTCTCCAAAGCGCTCGAAGGGTTCAATATCTCGGAGTATTTGGGAAGACTGGGCATCGAACAGGTGCTGGAAGTCATGTTCGACCTGAAAAACGACGAGGAGACGATGCTGTAATCAAAAGGAGAAGCGTTATGAAATGGATCGGACGCGTCGCGGTACTGGTACTCGCAATCGCCATGACCGCGTGCACCACCCCGGAAGCTGAAACAACCGACGCACCGCCTGCACAGACGGAAAGCGCACAACAACCGCAAGAGAACACCGAACCCGCGCAAACGGAAGCTGCACAAGAGACACCGGCAGAAACCGAAGCACAAACAGCTCCGATTGCAGGCGAAGCCACCACCTACACGGTCGACTTCTCGGATATCCCGGGAATTCGAAGCCTTACCGTTGGGCATGCGGACGATACGCTCTACGGGCTCGCACTCGTATCGGACCCCGCGGATGAAGCGCAAAAGATTATCATTTATGAGATCGAACACACGAATCGGGTCGAGAAGATCACGCTCGAAGTACAAGGTCCGGTCGAGAAAATCGGCGCCGTAACGGGAGATGACGACGAGATCTACTTCACCACAGTCAATCGCGCGGACGAAGGCTCGACCGGCACCTTCACGATCTACAAAACGAATCTCGACGACGGCGAGATCCACGCGCTGTATTCGGGCGTATCGGACGACTATAATTACGGGCAAACCCTCGCAGCCTCAGACGATGTCGTGGCCTTTACCGAAGACATGACCGAAAACGAAGGCCTCTACTTTGCGGACGTCTGCATCGTAAAAGACGACGCCAAGCAGATCGTCAATGTGGAAGTGTTTCCGGAAGCGCAAGTGTCGCTTCTCATGAAAGACGAGGCCTTAAGCTACGCCGCCTCCCGAGACGACCAGCTGTTCATCATCGACTTTCACTACGAAGACATGGAAACCTACGAATTTGCAGTCTCCGGCGACAGCACCTCCTTTCGCTTAACCGACAAAGACGACGACACCTATCTTTTAGACAATTACAATTTTCACCCCGAGATGCAAGGCGCCTTTGTGCTACGCGTAAACACGGCAAACCAAGAGATCGCAGCCTATGCGGAAGAAGGTCGAAACCTCCACAGCGCGATCTTCGCGGACGATGACGAAGCGGAGATCTCGGTGGTATCTACCCTTGCAGACGACGTAAAATGGATCCGGGCAACATCCCCCGAAGCTTTGGAAGCGCTAGGCGGCAAAACCAATACAGGAGACGGCCAAAGCTACATCGGCGTCTTCGAAGAAGACGACGCCGTCACCCGCTACCCCAAATCGACCGGACCCACCGGCGATACGCAATACAAGTTCCAATACCAAATCTTTACGAAATAAGAAAAGGACCCCGAAGACAAATCTTTTGGGGTCCTTTTGATTGTTCATCACTTGCCGGCCCCTTTACATCTT
>CAZFWK010000065.1:0-3456 GCA_964522555.1 uncultured Peptoniphilaceae bacterium
GGCGTTTGAGAGACTCTTAGACGAGCTCTTCCAAAAGGAAGCGATGGAAATCCACAGCGATCTCATCGCGTTGGAGACCATGATGGCAAGAGACGGCTTGGGCGGCAAAGATTTTATCCGCATGAAGCAAGAGGAAGAGGAAAAGTAGCCCGCTAGGATCGCTTCTTTATTGTGTTTCAACGGGAGATTCCATATAATGGCAGTGTATGCTGTAGAGTAGCAAAAGAACGAAGGGAGCGCAATGAGTAAACGCGAAAACCAAGGTTTTGAACAAATCGGGAGAGAAATCAGTGATGCCATCCGAGATGCGCTCAAAGAGATCGACACCGTAAAAATAAAAAAACAGATTGACTCCTGGCCGAAGCCGGAAAAGAAAACGAAAAACGAAAAGCTATCAGCCTACTCGAGCTTCGAGCCGGTTGGCACTCCGGTCGCGCCGAGAATTCCGCGAAGTCCGGTACTGAAGGTCGACCGAGAAGGCAATCCGATCGCGCCGTTTAAAGGCAAGACCACCTTTTACCAAATGGTGGGGTACTTCGGCGGAATTCCCCTCACTTTCCTCAGTGTCATGTATACGTTTCGTATTTGGGAGTATTGGCGACTTGGCATGTCGACTTTCCCTTTATTGATGTTCAATTTGCTTCTTTTGTACCCGGCGACGGCTCTGGTACTTCGCACCGGCTGGAAGGGCTTTAAGCTCTCGCAAGCGCGCAAGCGGTTCGGGCAGTATTGGGAAGAGTTAAAAACGAGAGGATTTGCCGCGGTGCAACACATGGCTGAGCGCGTAAGCATGCCGACGAGAAGAGTACGGGATGAAATCCTGTTTATGTTGAAAGAAGGATTCTTCGACTACGGCAAATACGATAAAAAAACGGATATGCTCGTCATCAACGAGCCCAATTACCTGGCGCATCAAAAGGCAGCCGCGATCGAACAGCAGAAGACGGAAGTGCTCGAGGCCCCAAAACCGGAAGCGCCCAAAGCATTGGAAGAAAAGCCCGAAGATATTCTCGCGGAAGGTCGCGCGTATATCGGAGAACTCTCGCAGGCGCGGGAAGGCATCCAAACCCCGCAGATGAAAGCGGACCTCAAGAGACTGGAGAACACGACCTTAAGCATCTTCAAACTCGTAACGGACAATCCCGAAAAATTACCGAAGATAAGGCGGTTTATGCAATACTACTTGCCTACGACCGTCAAATTTGCGAAATCGTACGCGATGATGGAAAGTCAGGATGTAGAGGGTACGAATATACAAGCGACACGCAGTAAAATCGAAAATGCGATGAAGCAGATCAACGAAGCATTCGAAAAGTTGCTCGACGAACTCTTCCAAAAGGAAGCACTGGATATCCATAGCGACCTGATCGCGATGGAGACCATGATGGCTCGAGACGGACTCGGCGGAAAGGACTTTATCCGCATGAAACAAGAGGAAGAAAGGGAAGAAGATGGAGAATAATCAAGAATACAAACCCGAACTGACACTGGACCCAGAACTGGACCTTCAAGTTGCGGTGCCGACTTTGGAAACAACCGAAGCCGTAGCGCCGAAAAAGGAATACGAACTCACGCCGGAAGAACAACGCATGGTCGACGACTTCGCGAAAAAGATCGACATCAAAAACAGCGGCATGATCCTAAAATACGGCGCGGGAACCCAAAAGAAGATCGCCGATTTCTCGCAGAGCGCGCTCGAAAATGTGAAAACAAAAGATATGGGCGAAGTAGGCGATATGCTCTCGGGCATCGTCTACGAACTCAAAAACTTCGACAAAGACGAAGAAGAGGGCGGGATCTTCGGATTCTTCAAAAAAACCGGCAACAAATTGCAAAGCATGCAAATCAAATACGACAGCGCGGAAGCGAATGTCAATAAAATTGCAGAAGTACTGGAAGGGCACCAAGTCCAACTGATCAAAGACTCAGCTATGCTCGACAAAATGTACGAAATGAATATGGTGTACTTTAAAGAGCTCAATATGTATGTATTGGCGGGCAAGAAAAAACTCGAGGAAGTGAGAAGCCAAGAGCTTCCGGCTCTTCTCGACAAAGCCAATAAATCGGGGCTTCCGGAAGATGCCCAAGCCGTAAAAGACCTGGACAATCTCTGCATCCGCTTCGAGAAAAAGCTGCACGACTTGGAGCTGACCCGCATGGTTTCTCTCCAAATGGCACCGCAAATTCGCCTCGTGCAAAACAACGACACGATCATGAGCGAAAAGATCCAATCCACACTCGTGAACACCATCCCCTTGTGGAAGAGCCAAATGCTCTTGGCACTAGGCGTGAGCCACTCGATGGCGGCTTCCAAAGCGCAGCGAGAAGTCACCGATATGACGAACACTCTGCTCAAGAAAAACGCGCAGACGATCAAGATGTCGACGATCGAAACCGCGAAAGAAACCGAGCGCGGCATCGTAGACCTGCAAACGCTGCAAGAAACCAACCAGTCCCTGATCTCCACTTTGGACGAAGTGATGGCGATCCAAAAGGAAGGGCGCGAAAAACGCGTACAAGCCGAGCAAGAACTCGCTCGCATGGAAGGCGAACTGAAAGCCAAGCTGCTCGATGTGAGCAATCGCTAAAAACTCTATAGAGGAGCCGGAAACAGCTCCTCTTTTCATGAAAACGTCCGGGAGGAACTATGGATCTCAAATCAAAAATTCGCGTCATCGACGATTTCCCTACAAAAGGGATCAGCTTTAAAGATATCACCACTTTGCTAGCCGATCGGGAGGCGTATCATTATGTGGTACAAAACTTCGTCGACTATCTGAAAGACAAACAGATCGACATGATCATGGGGCCGGAAGCCAGAGGGTTTCTATTCGGCGCGGCGGTAGCCTATGCCTTGCGTGTCGGCTTCGTTCCGGTACGAAAACCCGGAAAGCTCCCCTATGAAACGACCCGATACGACTACGATCTCGAATACGGAAAGGATGCGCTGGAAATTCATAAAGATGCGCTTCAACCGGGTATGCGCGTTGCAATCGTAGACGATCTGTTAGCTACCGGCGGCACGATGGCGGCCTCCGCAAAACTGGCCGAGATGCAAGGCGCGGAAGTGGTCAGCATGGGATTTTTGATCGAACTGGAAGATCTTAAAGGAAGAGATAAGCTCAAGGGCTACGATGTTCACTGTTTGGTCCACTACGATCACTAGAAATACTGAAGAGTCGAGAGTATCGGCTCTTTTTTTGTGAAAAAATATTCACAAATACGTGTAATTTTGTCTTATTGGGGTATCAATCAATTATGGTATACCCTAACATCGGGTGCCGTAGAAGGAGGACGACATGGACATTTATACGCATATCGTGCAAGAGCACGGTTTCGTAAAAGACATGCTGAAAAAAATCGAGGCTGCCGACAGGGAAGAAAAGCCACTCCTGATGGCGGAACTCGACACCGTCATCCGCGGCCATCTGCAAGCAGAAGAGCATCTCGTTTTTC
>CAZFWK010000065.1:3466-8822 GCA_964522555.1 uncultured Peptoniphilaceae bacterium
AAAAGGAATCGCAAGAAGCAACTGTACAGGACATGTTTGAAGATCACAGGGAGATTCGCCTGCAATTGGACTTGATTCGAAAGATCACGCACGACGAAAACACCTGGGACGAAGATTTTTATGAAGCGAAACGGCGAATCCTCCACCATATCTTCGAAGAAGAGAGCGAGTTCATCCCGCTCGCAAAAGAGATCCTACACTCGACCGAAGGCGTGTTGGAAGCATTCGAAAAAATGGAAGAAGAATACCAAATCGCCTGCGAAAATATTTGCTAACCGACGAAAAGCCGAACCGAAGCGTGTTCGGCTCAGACTGTAGATAAAGTTGTTTTTTGAGATTGAGTGAAGGAGAGCCCGGTGTACCCCTTGAGGCCATATCTTGGCCGAGCGGTCCGTGAGCGTGCCGAAAGGGGTATTCCGGGCTCGACTGAACGGACTTTGTCATCACTATGAGCCGAACCGAAGCGTGTTCGGCTTTTTGCAACTCCTGAGAACAAAACGACTTACGGTTTCGGGTATGAATGAGGTAGAGTATGAACAGGAGGTAGCTTATGCATTATTCGGAAAAGGTGTATCGGCCCCCGTCCGAAGCCAATTCATTGATCCTACAAGTCACCCAAGGGTGCTCCCATAACAACTGCGCATTTTGCAGCATGTATCATGGAATTCAGTTTCGTGTGGAACCGATGGAACAAATCGAAGAAGACTTACAAGAAGCAAGTCCGTACGACGGGACCTGGGACCGGATCTTTCTGATCAACGGTAACGCTTTCGTCTTGAATAGTCAAAAATTATTGGATATCGCAGACTTGATCCATCGCTATATGCCCTCGATCAAGACGATTTCGATGTACGCAAGGATCGACGATGTTGCGAGAAAAAGTGTAGCTGAGCTTAAACTCTTGCGCCAAGCCGGAATCAACGCGCTCTATATCGGATCGGAAACGGGGTCGGATGCGCTCTTGGACCGAGTCGACAAGGGTTACAAAGCGGCAGACATCGTCGAGCAATGCAAGAAGTTGGAAGAAGCGGGATTCGACTATGTACTGAGCTATCTGAGCGGACTGGCAGGAAAGGGGCGCGGCGATGAAAACGCGGTCGCTACAGCCAAGATCTACAATCAACTCAAGCCCGCCATGATCGGGGCCAGCTCGCTTACGCTATTTCCCGATACGTGGCTATACGGAGATCTGGCAGACGGGAAGTTCGAAGAGTCCACCGAGCTGGAAATCGTCAAAGAATTCCACACGCTAGTATCCTATCTGGAAACGAAGACCTACTTCTGGGCCGGACACAATACAATCGCGACCCCCGTCGCAGGAAGAATCCCCGAAGAAAAAGAGCGGATTCGAAACGATCTGGAATTCGCCATGCAGTACTTCAACGAAGAGAATGCAAAGAAGAAAAGAGACGGACTCAAGGGGATGTAATCGTTCTACTAGGAGGGACTATGGAAAAATATATCGCAAAATTACAGGAAAATTTCGATCGCGTAACTGAAATAAGCGCTACCGATATCGGATGCACACGGTTTTCTTATAGCGAAGAGGATCTGAAAGTAAGAGAACGGTTGATGGCGGAAATGCGTGACATGGGAATGGAAATAGCAGTCGATTTTGTCGGGAATATACGCGGAAAGTATAATCCCGGCGCTTTGGAAACAAAATCCATATTGATCGGCTCTCATATCGATACGGTAAAACAGGGTGGTAAGTATGATGGCTTGACGGGCGTATTGTGTAGCCTCGAAGTCGTGCGATATTTGAGCGATCAGGAGATTCAACTCCTTCATCCAATAGAGATCGTGATCTTTGCCGAAGAAGAAGGTTCGAATTTCGGCGTCACGATGATCGGAAGCAAGTACAGTGCAAAATTGATCGACGATACGTATTTGAAAACGCTTCATACAGACAAAGGCGTAACCGCTTATGATTTGATAAAAGAGTGCAATTTTTCACCCGAGCGAAACAACGAGCCATTTATTGATGGAGTCAACGAAAAATGCATGGTCGAACTCCATGTTGAACAAGGGGAAGTACTCGATCAAGAACAGCTTGAAATCGGAATCGTGAAAGCAATCGCAGGTATGATGACATTGCAAATTACGGTCAACGGTACATCCAATCATGCAGGCACCACTCCGATGCGATTAAGAAGAGATCCACTTCTTGCGAGTGCAAAAATTATCGACAAGATTTCAGAAGTACCGAGCTCACTCGGAATGCAAACGGCAGTTGCGACCGTTGGAAAGATCGATGTATCGCCAAATGGATCCAATGTAATCGCTTCGAGAGTGATTTTAATGTAGATATCCGAGATGTAATAGAAGAAAATATCTCTACCATGACAAATAGGATTAAAGAAATAGCGAACGACATTGCCGAAAAACAAAATGTAGAAATTTCGATCAAAGAACTGGGAAGTGCGAGAGTCGTAGAGATGGCGGAACATATCATCAATACGATTCTAGAAAGCACAGAGGAACTGGGGCTCACGTATAAAAAAATGAATAGCGGCGCCGTACATGATAATGCTATGTTTAGCGGAATTATTGATACCGGTATGATCTTCGTTCCCAGTATAAAAGGGATCAGCCATAGTCCTTTTGAAGATACAAAATTTGAAGATATTGTATCCGGGTTTCATGTATTGCTTCAGACGGTCTTGAGTTTAGGTAAGTCGAGATAGCATAGAAGTTTCAAAGGATAAGGAGAGAATACTTGGAAAATAAGCTGAAGAAAAAGATCGCGCAAGGTGGTCGTGGGCTGGGCACTTTCTACGCATTGGGAGGAAGTGCGGTAGCGGAAGCGCTCGCCATCGGCGGGCTGGACTTTTTTGTCATCGATACCGAACACGGACCATTTGACGTGGAAAGCGCGCGCGATGCGATTATCGCAGCCGAAAACTACGACATCACGCCTTTGGTGCGGGTGAAAGACACGACCAGACCCTCCATTTTGAAAATGCTCGACATCGGCGCACAAGGACTTGTGGTGCCCTGCATCGAAACTGTGGAACAAGTGGAGAAACTCGTCGAATACGCGAAATACTATCCTACGGGCAGGAGGGGGTTCGGCCTCACGCGAGCGGGGAAATGGGGCTATGCGGATTCCGCTCGAAATATCGACGAATACTTCTCCACCTCAAACGAACAAACGCTACTCATCCCGCAATGCGAGACGCTGGGCTGCTTGGAGCATATCGACGAAATCGCTCGAATGGAAGGGGTAGACGGAATCTTTATCGGACCCTACGACCTCTCGATTGCACTCGGAAAACCCGCACAGATGGACAGTCCCGAGCTGGTTCAAGCGATATCGCATGTAGTAGAAGTCTGCCACAAGCATGGGAAGCTCGCGATGATCTACGCGGGTAGTGCCGCGGCAACCAAAAAATTCTTCGAAGAAGGCTTCGATTGCGTCGCATGCGGAATGGATGCAATCTGGCTCATCGAGAGTATCCAGCGCTTAGTGAAAGAGGTTACCGGATAGGGAAGGTAATGGCGTAACAAATATCGACTTTATAGATCAAATGGTACCAATATGAAATCCCGCACGTACGACGGCGGGATTTTTTGCATCGATTAGTTTCCTTTATCAAGTGGCGATTTGATATTAGGGTTGTTAATCGAATATAATTAAGTCACACTACAAAACGAGAGAAGGCGATCTTGTGAAGAGATTGATGGCGCAGCGATATGTGCATGAATATATTCGAGAAATAGACCCAAAGGAGGAGAAGTGTCATCTTGTAATCGAGTTGGATCCGAAATTGACACTGGCAGAAGCGATCGACCATGTGATCGAGTCGGGTGTGCAGGGAATGCCTTTGCTCACTTGGGAAGGCCAAACGATGGGTTGCCTCGATGTGAGGCGTTTGGTTGCGGATTATCTCATGAGGATGAAAAAAAGAGACTTGGTGATCACAAAGGCTCTTGATGCGATCCAAGAAGGGGTCTGTATTTGTGATGAACAGGGCGTGGTGCGCGTATGGAATCTTGCGATCCAAAAGATCTACGAGATTTCCGATGAGGAGATCGTCGGGAAGAATTTGACGGAATTTTTTCCGGATGCGATCGATTCGCAAGTCTTGAAGACGGAAGAGAAGATTTCCTATAAAAAGCATCAGCCGAAGCCGGGTGCCGATATCCTCATCAGTGCAGCGCCGATCTACTCGGAAGGAAAGCTGATCGGGGTCGTCAGTACCGACAGGCGCTTGCAAGATGCGATCAGTTTGTCGAAGCGCTTGAACGAGGCGATTCGCTTTATAGAGGTATTGGAAAAAAAGATCGAGCAAGACAGCATCCACACGACTGACTTTTTCGTGGGGACGAACGAGAGAGTGTTGGAGCAAGTGGATATTGCGATTCGCGCGGCGAAAACGGATGTGCCGATCTTGATTACGGGAGAAACCGGTACAGGGAAAGAGGTGTTTTCGCGCTTTGTTCACAAGAAAAGCGGGCTGAAGGGCAATTTTGTTCCCGTAAACTGCAGTGCGATTCCGGAGAACCTGTTTGAGAGCGAATTTTTCGGCTACGAAAAGGGTGCGTTCACGGGTGCGGACACACAGGGGCGCGCCGGATATTTTGAACAAGCCGACGGAGGAACCCTGTTTTTAGACGAAGTCAGCGAACTGCCGCTGGTCCAGCAGACAAAACTCCTTCGAACGATTCAAGAAGGGAAAGTCAGAAGACTCGGTTCGAACAAAGAGATCCCGGTTGCGGTTCGATTGATATCCGCGAGCAATGCGGAGCTTGAGCGCTTGGTCAAGGAGAAGGAATTTCGGATCGATTTGTATTACCGGCTAAAAGGGATCATGATCGAGCTACCGGCGCTTCGAGAGCGGGAAGAAGATATGGAGACGATCATCAGCCACTTTTTGGAACAGATCCGAACGACTTACAACGAGCAAGTTGACCGCATTTCCTATGACGCACTGGACGTATTGAAGCGGTACGACTGGCCGGGCAATGTGCGTGAGCTGCAAAATGTACTTCGGCAGATGGTGGTGATGGCGATCGGAAACGAGCTCACCACGGCAGAGATTCCGGACGACATTCGCTGTGCGGTATTGGGCGAATGCGAGATACTGCCGGATGCC
The DNA here is from genome assembly GCA_964522555.1 of uncultured Peptoniphilaceae bacterium. Taxonomy (GTDB): domain Bacteria; phylum Bacillota; class Clostridia; order Tissierellales; family Peptoniphilaceae; genus JAAYQA01. The sequence continues at coordinate 8,566 of CAZFWK010000065.1, forward strand.
CTTTCAGATGAAAACTTGGATGAGCGTATGGCGCGGTATGAGAAAGAGATCATCGAATTCGAACTGAAAAACAGCGGGAATAATATTGCGAAAACGGCTGAAAAGCTGGGCATTCCGCGTACGACCCTTCAGTATCGAATCAAAAAGTTACAGATTTAATGGATGAGGATGCTACAGTCTGAAAGAGACGAAAAATCGTCTCTTTCAGACTGTAGACAAAGTCAAATGAACTGAATAGGTTTGCAAAAACCGTGACT
>CAZFWK010000066.1:0-8784 GCA_964522555.1 uncultured Peptoniphilaceae bacterium
TTCCGACATCCGCGTCCCTTTTAATTTCCTACAACCGATTGTCGAAAATGCATTTAGCCACGGTTTTATGGAATTCGACGACGAAAAAATGATTCGGATCCAATGCCTCAAAAAAGGAAGCCGAGCTGAAATCGCGATATCAAATAATGGAAATATGATCGACATGGCGGGTGTCGCGCAGCTACACCGTCATTTGACCTCCGGATCAAGAAACGGGCTGAGTCTCATTTATCAGAAACTGGAAATGGCGTACGGAGAGCATTTTGACATGTGGATCACCAGCAGTTTTGACTTGACGACGGTTCACCTGTCCATTCCTTTGGAGGTGAATTGATGATTCCGACTATCCTCATCGATGATGAACCTTCAACCATTTCCATTCTCAAACATTTTATTCAGAAAGAAGAATTGCCTTTGGTAATAGAGGGGATTGCGAGAAATGGGTTGGAAGCGCAAAAATTGTTGAGTGCAGACCGTACGCATTTGGTATTTATCGACATCCAAATGCCCTTCTTCACCGGGCTAGAACTGATGGAAGCGTATGGTCACCACAAATATATCGTAGTGTCGGCGTTCTCGTTGTTTTCATATGCCCATTCGGCCCTTCAATTAGGCGCCTATGACTATATCCTAAAGCCGATTGATCGAGATGCATTCATCGCATCCGTTGAGAGAGCAATTGGGTTCCAGTTCCATAAGCACCCGGTCATCAACGAGGTGATGAGTTATCTGAAGTTCAATTATTTCGAACCTTGCTCACTTTCATCGCTATCCGGGATTGTGGGGATGGATCCGAGTTATCTTTCAAGATTGTTTAAAAAGGAAACGGGAAAAACCATCATGTCTACCTTACACGAGATACGCATGCAACAAGCCGATGCATTGTTAAAGACTAAAGATCTTGATGTACTTGAAATCTCCTACAAAGTCGGTTATGAGAATATAAATACCTTTTATCGTCATTTCAACCGTTATTTTGGTGTCACGCCAGCTGAAAGAAGAAATACTTACTAAGCGATAATTACAATGGCAGATCAATCCGAAGGCAGATACGATTCTTCCTTTGAAAAACGAACCATGTCATAAATTGAGAAAGAAGAGTCAAGAATTGCTATTATCATTGATTTGTGGAGATGACATAATTTATATAGGTCATAAATTCAGGAGGTCATTATGCAAATCGGTGAAGTTGTATCATTTCTTGAGTCAATTATTTGGAGTAACTGGTTAGTTGGACTCTGTTTGTTGGCGGGAGTATTCTTTTCAATCCGAATGGGATTCCCTCAAGTACGACTTGTAAAAGATATGGTCACGTTGCTAGTAAAAGGGGATACGTCCGAGACGGGGGTAACGCCGTTTCAAGCATTCTCTACCAGTGTAGGTGGAAGAGTCGGAGTAGGAAATATCGCCGGGGTCGCTACAGCAATTGCAATGGGGGGACCGGGTGCGGTGTTTTGGATGTGGGCAAGCGCATTTCTCGGGGCCGGGTCCGCGTTTATAGAATCATCATTAGGACAAGCCTATAAAGTTAAATTGGGTGACGAGTATGTCGGAGGCCCGGCTTACTTTATCGAAAAAGGACTCGGTCAGAAGTGGTACGGCGTTTTATTCGCAATCGTAACGATTCTGGCGCCCGGCGTATTGATGCCCGGTGCGCAATCGTTCTCGATCGCAAAATCGGTCGAGACCGGTTTCGGTGTCAATATGTTTGTTTCCGGTATTTTGATTTGTCTACTTTTGGCTCTGATTATTTTCGGAGGCGTAAAGCGAATTGGACGCACAGCGGAAATCGTAGCACCTTTTATGGCGATTGGGTATGTAATCATGGCCATAATTATTATCGGCGCGAACATTTCCAGGGTTCCGGAAATATTCGGGTTGATCCTGTCTTCGGCTTTCGGTATGAATGCTGTTTTCGGAGGAATCGTCGGAAGCGCGATTGCGTGGGGCGTAAAACGCGGTGTTTATTCAAATGAAGCCGGCCAAGGATCCGGGGCGATCGTGGCCGCTGCTGCAGAAGCTTCTCATCCTGCGAAACAAGGATTGGTTCAAGCGTTCTCCGTGTATATCGACACATTGCTCGTATGTTCCGCTACCGCATTCATGGTTTTGTTAACGGATAGTTACAATGTTTTGGGTGAAGGCGGAGGAGCTCCATTGGTGGAACACCTACCGGGAGTAGAATACGGAGTTCTTTACACGCAAGCGGCAGTAGACAGTATCTTTAGCGGATTTGGCGCAGGCTTTATCGCAATCGCCGTATTCTTGTTCGCATTTACATCGTTGATGTCCTATTATTATCAAGCAGAAAGTAATATGACTTATTTATTTCCGAATAGTAAAACTGCGAAAACTGCACTTCGATTGCTCTTCTTAGCTTCATCCTTCTACGGTATCATCAATACAAGCCAGCTAATTTGGACTTTTGGTGATCTGGGAGTGGGAATGATGGCTTGGTTAAATATTATTGCGATCCTATTGCTTTCCGGAAAAGGCATTTTGCTATTGAAAGACTATGAGGAACAGAAGAAACAAGGGCTTGATCCTGTATTTAATCCCGCGCTTTTGGGAATTAAAGACAGTATTTGGGAAGAAAAATATAAAGAGAAGAAGGGCTAAGAATGCTGAACCACACGAAACACTCAGATCCGGTATTATACGAGATCGCATTGAAGGAATTTGACAGACAGAAACACAATATCGAAATGATCGCGTCAGAAAGTACGGTTCCGTACGAAGTGATGGAACTAACCGGTTCAGTATTTACCAACAAAACTTTGGAAGGGTATCCGGGGAATCGGTATCAAGCCGGCTCAGGAGTTGCGGATGAACTCGAAATCTTATTAAATGAAAGAGCCAAAGAGGCATTTGGCGCAGAGCATGCCAACCTGCAGCCCTATTCCGGTTCTACCGCAAACTATGCAGTCTATGCTGCAATTCTTTCGCCCGGAGACCGAGTAATGAGCATGAGACTCGATCAGGGGGGACACTTAACACATGGAAGTGCAGTGAATTTCCTTTCTAAAAATTATGACTATCGTTTTTACGGAGTGAGAGCCGATACCGAAACAATCGATTATGACGATATGGAGGCGGTAGCAAGGGAATTTCGTCCGAAACTGCTCATTGCAGGAGGAAGCAGTTATCCTCGCTTGATCGACTATGAGAGAATCGCTGCTTTAACAAAAGAAATTGGCGCCTATTTTATGGTCGATATGGCACATATTGCCGGGTTGGTCGCGGCAAAACTCTTACCTTCACCGGTACCGCATGCGGACTTTGTTACCTCTTCTACGACAAAAACCTTCTGCGGCCCCAGAGCCGGCATGATTTTATGCAAATCCGAACATGCGAAAGCGATCGATAAAGGGGTCTTCCCGGGGTCGCTCGGTTCCATTCACCTGTCCACGATGGCGGCAAAAGCGTGGTCTCTAAAATATTCACAAACGAGCGAATTCCGGGCAATCATGGAACAAGTCCTTGTGAATGCACGCAAGCTTGCTTCGGAATTGGAGAAAAATGGGTTCCGTATTATAAGCGGAGGTACCGATAATCATATTGTCATAGTAGACCTGACTCCGAAGGGCATAAACGGTAAGCAATTCCAAATTGCACTCGACTCGATCGGAATCACCGTCAATAAAAACCAAATTCCAAACGACCCGCTTAGCCCGTTTGTTACCAGTGGGGTGCGAATTGGAACGACGAGTGTATCACAAAGAGGGCTCAAAGAAGCTGAGATCGTGAAGATCGCACAGATCATGAATGAAGTTGCTGAAAATATCGACGATGAAAGTAAACTAAACAACTTACGAGACAGAGCACAAGATTTGATTAAAGATTTTCCGCTTTACACGGATGAATCTTTCTTCAAATAACCGCAATAAAAGGGACTAGACTCGGTCCCTTCAGACTGTAGATAAAGTCAAATGAACTGAATGGTTTTGCATAAACCGTGACTCCATCAGGGGAGTCCAACGCCTCCGAAGAATGCACTCGTATTCCTCGCGCTCGTCTACACAACAAAAGGGACCGAATCAGGTCCCTTTTTCACACTTTTATTTCATCATGTCTTTTAGTTCCTCAAATACAGCTTGTGATAGACTTACATTGCCTCCGAGGAGGGCGATGCGTTCTTTTCCTTGTTTTGCAAGATGGCTCTTTACGTCTTCGGGGAGTTGATGCGAAGGGGTGAGCAATATGGGCGCATCGTACTTTGCTGCAACGGGTGCGCCGACGAGTGCATCGGCGAAGGCACTTCCGTTTGCCAAAACGAAATTTTCGGATTCCGGGAAATAGGCTTCTGCGATGCGAAGGGCGGTTTCATATCGATTAGCGCCGGATACTCGGGCAGTGGTGAAGCCGAGTTGTCCGAGCTCGGATTCGATCGTACTGGAGATCGTATTTTCACCGCCTACTAGAGTCACGGCTTCTACACTTTGTAGTGCATTCTTGATTTCTAGCGTAAGTGTTTTTCCATCGGTTAGATAGATCGGGAGGGCTTTTTTCCCGGCATAGGAGGAGATCGCGAGCGCATCTGTGAATCCGGTTCCCGATGCAAGGATCGCTGCTTCCGGTTTTTTCTTCGACTTTTCTTCCAAGTACTGCTGGATCAGCACGGAAGTTTGATACCGATTGTTGCCTGCGATTCGTTCGATCTTCTTAATTCCCTGTTCTTTCAGTTCCTTTTCTACCGAGTCACTCACCGATCCGGTTCCGCCCAAGATAATGACTTGGGAGGCTTCTGTCTTTTTGATTTCTTTTATTACGGATTCCGGCAACTTGTTTGTCCGTGTGAGGAGTATCGGCCCGTCTACATAGCGCGCGAGGCTTATCTCCATTTGCGATCAGGACCGTTCTTGTAAGTCGATTCAAGTAGTTGGCAACGACGGCAGAGGTTTCATACCGATCGTTCCCGGAGAGCCTGAACACGTGTTCTGTAGGCATCGTATACAGATGCTTCATGCGACGGACGATGTCGTGCCCGTAGTCGGGCGAAGGGGCCCATTTCCCGCCCAATAATTCGACGGTGGGAGCTTTTGCTCGTATGCTCGGAAAATGCCTGGGGTCGGGTGTGTCTTTCATCGGGAAATCAGTGTGGCCGGCATACAGAGCCAAATGATGTGCCATCGCAGTGATCCCTTCTTCCCATGAATGGAAGCGCTTGTGAGCATTCGGGTCTTCGTTTGCTCCGCCGGCGGTATTCTTTAATCCGCATGGATTATAAAAAGTTGCGTCTAAGACGCCGGTAAAGCGCATAAAATTCGTCTCTTTTGCGGACTGCGTGTAGATCACCGCCGGGTCAATACCGTATTCTACGGCGATCTTATAAAAGGTATATGCCAAATCGACAAAGATCGGCTCGGCTTCCTCCGCAATCGCCCATTCTTCCATCTGGTAGATGGTCGTGGTAGGGGCGGCTAGTATTTGCGTGCTGGTTTGTGCAAATGCCGATCGTGGGATCATGAACCCGATTATGAGCATTAGCACCAAACAAAGTTTTTTCATTTCGCACATCCTTTCTTTCCTCTATTATAACGGAAAATTTCGAAGAAGAAACTGAACTCGAGAGATTCCAAACTTTCCCTTTCTATCAAATCCGTATCCCCAAAAAGTTGAAATTCACGTTCAAATCGAGACACCGCGTGAATACAGCATTCCGATGAAATGACTATCGTTTTAGCACTGATCAATCGACACTAAATCGATCCATACCGAGGGACCGATTCAACTCTTACCCGATTGCTCAAGAGAAGGTATCTTTCTCAATCTTTCCGGACGTTCATCTATATTTTAGTCGTAGAACCTGCATTTCAACAGCCATTGGGGTTTTTTATTATGGGATTGAAAAAGCTTCTACACTAATGTATAATAGTTTCATCGTTAGACTCGGTCTCGATCTTTTCCATACCGAGGTGAAAACGGTAACATCATATTATTTGGGAGGGGTATTATGGACAACTATTTAAACGTTGCCAATCACTGGATGCTATGGGCGTCAACCATGCCGGTCGTCGCATTAGTAGCCATCCAATCCGTAATTTTTGTTGGCAGAGCAAGAAAAGCTGCACCGATTGTAGGACTTACCGAAGCTGAAACCAACAAAGCGTTTCGCGTCGGGATGACTTCCGCGATCGGACCGGCACTTGCAGTCTTCGTAGTTATGTTGGGTCTTATGGCAGCAATTGGTGGCCCGCTGGCTTGGCAACGACTTGCGATCATCGGTGCAGCACCGACGGAGCTCACAGCAGCGACGATGGCCGCACAAGCGCAGGGATTAGATTTAGGTGGACCCGGCTATGGCTTGATCAACTTCGCGAACGCGACTTGGGTTATGGCACTCAACGGCGGCGCTTGGTTGCTTTCCACCGCACTCTTAACGGACAAACTCGGCATGTTAAACGAAAAGCTCTCCGGTGGAGACCCGCGTAAAATTGCACTTCTCGGAGCCGGCGCAATGTCCGGTGCTTTTGGTTACATGTTCGGTAATGAACTTCGCAAAATCTTGAATCCGGATCCGATCGTACAAGCATCGGCAATCGCAGCGATCGTCTCGGGTATCACGATGCTGGTTCTGGACAGAATTGCGAAGAAAGTTCCCGCACTCGTCGAGCATACACTAGGGCTTTCGATGCTCGTCGGAATGGCCGGCGCAGTTATCTTTAAGCGAATGATGGGGGTATAGCATAATGGAAAACACTGTAAATCAAAACGGAATGTCGCAAGCGCAAGTCGATCAACATTATAGAGACGAGTTTACGAAGCCGATTATCAAATGGGGCAGACTGACGAACCTCTTGGCGTTTTTCCTTTGCTTTCTACCGGCGCTGACCGTTGCAATCGTCTTTAAAGCGATGCCGCCTGTCGCGGACATCTTAAGAGGTTGGGGTCTTATCTTTGCTATCTTCGGCGTTTACTGTATTGTAGAGCCGGTTTCGTATTTCCCGGTATTAGGGATCCCCGGTACCTATATGTCGTTCTTGTCCGGTAATATCGGAAACATGCGTCTGCCCGTATCGGCGATCGCACAAGAAGTTATTGGAACGAAACAAGGAACCCACAAAGCGGAAATCGTATCGACTTTGTCTATCGCCGGTTCCATCATCACAAACCTGATCGTTACGACCGCTGCAGCAGTTGGCGGGGCGGCTCTGATGAGCATTTTCCCGGCCGTAGTAATCGAAGCATTCGGATACGTAGGACCTGCAATCTTTGGCGCGATGTTTGCCATGTATGCTGCGAAAAACCTGAAACTCGGTCTGTTTGCTATCGTCGTAGTAATGATCATGTTCCTCGTCATTAAAGTGCTCCCGCCGTGGGCAATGATCTTGATCGCGGTATTCGGAACGGTAGCGTTCGGTTTCGCAACCATGCCGAAGGATTCCAAGTAGACACTGCGAAGGAGGTTTTGCAATGGTTGTAAGAAGAATTGATGATAACAAATCGGATCAGATCATTTCTTGGAGAAGGGATTTGCACCAAATCCCGGAGCTGGGAAATGACCTACCGCAAACGTACGCTTATGTCACGAAACGTTTGGACGAGATGGGCGTGCAATATGAAGGCGGGGTAGGCGTACAACACGGGATCGTAGCGATCATTGAAGGAAATCGACCCGGTAAAGTTATCGCACTGCGTGCCGATATGGATGCGCTTCCGGTAGTGGAGAACACCGGACTCCCGTTCCAATCCACCAACGGCAATATGCACGCTTGTGCGCACGATGCCCATACGGCAACCCTGTTAGGCGTAATCAAAGAGTTCGTTGACATGAAGGGCGACTTCCCCGGCACCGTAAAGTTTTTGTTCCAACCGGCGGAAGAGATTTCATCGGGTGCAGAGCCGATGGTTCAAGCGGGCGTTCTGAAGAATCCCGAAGTCGACTATGTTTTGGGAATGCATGTCGGAAACATCTCCGACGAAGTGCCATCCGGAAACTTCATGTTCAGCACCGGCCCCATGATGGCATGCTTAGACCGTTTCACGATGAAAGTAATCGGAAAGGGCTCCCATGGCGCGTACCCACATGACTCCTTTGATACTTTGGTCGCTTCATGCTATATCGTAACAGCGTTGCAAGAGCTCGTATCCAGAGAAATCAGCCCGACGGAACCGGCAGTACTCACGATTGGGAAACTCCACTGCGGTTCGACTTACAATGTCATTCCGGGTGAAGCGGACATCGAAGGGACCGCACGATCGGTAAATCAGGAAACGCGCGAGTATATGGTAAAAAGAATCGGCGAAATCGCAGAAGGGGTTGCTGCATCCTTCCGATGCAAAGTCGAATTCGACTACACATACGGCGCACCGCCACTCGTAAACGATGAGGCTACTGCACTGAAGGCCATGGAGAGTGCGAAGAAAGTCGTAGGCGAAGGCCGCGTTCAATTGGCCAAGAAGCCGGTTATGGGTGGGGAAGACTACGCGTACTACCTGCTCGAGAAGCCGGGTGCGTTCATCTTCTTTGCAAACCCGCTTGCGATCGAAGGATTCAATTATCCGCACCACAATGCAAAGTTTGCCATCGATGACAGTATCCTACGAGACGCAGTTGACGTATTCGTACAATCCACAATGGATTTACTGGCAGAATAATTCGTCTGATCGCGTAGAATGCGCTTTGAGTCCGAAAGAGTAGAAAGTCCGAGCGATCCTCCCGACTGAAAAGAGGATGCTCGGACTTTCGTTACGATCGATGTAAATGAGGTTCTGAATCCTATACATAAAAGAATGGAGAGTAGTATGTTAAAAAAAGCAATGGATTACTTAAAGGAAAAAGAA
>CAZFWK010000067.1:0-8745 GCA_964522555.1 uncultured Peptoniphilaceae bacterium
CTTCTTGCCGAAGCCCTCGCTCAAGTGACAGCTTGTCTAATATACCAAGATATTCCATCCGTGTCAAGCATTTTTTGAAAAATAATTACAAAAATTGACCGATCTTTGGTTTCTTCCTATAATGATAGGGTAAAACGCGCAAAAATACTGCTTTTACATGGAGGGATCATGAACTCAAAATATAAGTGGATCTTTACATACGCATCACTCGGCGTGCTTTTTCTACTCATCGCAATCTTATTTTACTATTTTCCACCTACAGGGGACGATTGGGTGTTGATGCAGCCGAAGTCTTTTTCACTTTCGGAAATCTTGACTCGAATCGCACGTGACCTAGCCAGGCAAAACGGTCGAGTGCTTGGAAACCTTATGGGCGAGCTGTTGACCTATTCGGTTCCACGATATCTCCTAAAGGTCATCTTTCTTATCACGATGCTCTCGCTCATACACAGAGTCACCGAATTCGATCGAGTCTTGTCTATACTATATGTACTCACCGCCATCTTGACACTGCCAATCGAGATCTTTCGTGAAGTATGGGTGTGGTCGGCCGGGTTTTACAACTATATTCCTCCGTTACTTTTAATCCTGCTCCTCATCCTTCTCTGTCAGCCCGGACGATTCGATGGATCTTTAAAGAGTAACCTTTTATTGCTCGTAATCGGTTTTGCCGCGTGACTCTTCATGGAAAATCTGACGATCTACTTGATCTTCATGAGCATAGCAAATGGAGTACTGTGGTTGAAAAACCGAATCTCTCGCCACAATCCCGTTTCCTTCGGTCTTACCATCGGGATCTGGGCTGGCGCCCTTCTCATGTTTTTGTCACCTGCTTATCGTGCGGTTTCAGAAGATGGCGATTCGTATCGAACGATGGGCAATAGCTTGGAAAAGATCGAGGCATTGATTAAGGAGAATTGGGCTACATTCGATAAACTCCTGCTTTCTCCGAAATTCTTCTTCGTTGCTTCCTTTCTCTTCCTATTTACGATCCTATTAATTGGGAAACTGAACCGAGCGGATAAAAAAGTATGGATTTCCATCACCTTAGGCACACTCTGGATATCAGGGCTTTCTATCTTGAGCGGACTCACATCTACGATACCGGTAACGCTGTCTATCCTCCTCTATTTTCTATTCTATGCCTCGTTGGCCATTGGAGGATTGATCGCTCTGCCTGAATCTCTAATAAAGTTGTATTTGTTCAGCATCGCCTCGCTGATCCTGATGATGGGTCCGCTTTTGATCGTTTCTCCGGTTGGCCCACGAAACTTCTTTTCGCCCGTCGTATTCCATTCGATCATGGTGATATTGCTTTACAGAGCCTGGAAACCTTCGCGGAAAGTACAAATTACAAGCGCGTTTTCCGTTTTTTTGCTCTTGATCTTATTCGTTCAGTTTTCGAATCTGATTCCGATGTATGCAGCGAATTATGCCGTACATTTAGAACGCGTGCAGATCGCCGAAAACGCGGTGAACGGAGAGGATGAAGTATACTATGTACCCGAATTCCCATTTCCTGAGGCTCTGCACGGATCCGATCCCAGTAAAATGCAAAGCGTGTATTTTCGAGAGGAGCAAGGCGATCTCGTTTTCCGAACTGAAATACCCGAGCCGTAAGAACAAAATAAAAAGCCCCGGCGCATGGACACGAGTCTTGGCACCGGGGCTTTTCGATTGATTGTTTACGATTCTAAAAACTCTTCGAGACTCCTCTTGATCTCAGGGTCGCGAATGTCCATCCGGAGCAACTTCTCATAGATTTGGTTCGCTTCATCCAGTTCGTTCAATTGCATTTTGTAAATCATGAGATTATAAAGAATTCGTTCATCGTTACCAAAGCGAACGCGGGCTTCTTCTAGCACTCGGACCGCCGCCTCCACATCTTCTGTAAGATAATGGGCGATCGAGAGGTCGTTGAAGGCATCGATATCTTCTATTCCTAATTCAATTGCCTTTTCAAAATTCCCGATGCTCTGCCGATATAATCCCAATCCTTGTTGCGCTTCTGCCAGAAGAAAGTACACGATGTCGTTTCGGTCGGCGGGAGAAAGTGCTGTAAGTTCGCCGATTACCTCTTCATACCTCTGTTGATTCAAAGCTTCTTTTGCGCTTCGAACCGCCTTTTCCACTCGGATCGAATGCAGCATTTCGCTCGCATCCTCCGGTGCCGGCGTTTTCGGGTCATAGGCAATTTCTTCTAGGATGTGTTCTGCACGGTCCATCTCCCCCACAATGAATAAGAGATTCGCTGCGATTTGCTTGTCGTCAGCGGAAGGATTTGGTGCGTTTACGATCCGTTCTACCAAAGACAGGATCGAACCTCGGTAGAGTCTAGGATCCAACTGCGCATAATAGCGGGCCAATATGGCCGCTGCGACAGAATTTTTCGAGATGGACAATAGATAGATCGCTAGCGGTATAAGATTCGGATCATCCGATTCTGCCAGTTTTTGCACCGTTTCTTCCATCCGCGCAATGTGATCCTCTTCTTTCGCGAGGATACTTCGATACGCTGCCGCATGGGGGAAATTGGGGTCCGCTGCAAGGAGTAGGATCATCCCTTCTATATAAAAGGCCGAGGGGATGACATCGTCTTTCGTCTGTTTCATGAGAACAATGAGCCGATCCGTTCGCACCGGCATCGGTACGGGCTCAATGCCCAGCGCATGAAATAGCGCCGGGTCTTTCCAATCCAAAAAGGACAGCTCGTTTAGGGCTTCTTTTCGTTCAGGTAAGGGATAGTGTCTCATCAGAATTTTGCCATGAACTTTCTTTTACGCATGGTCGATCCATATAGGATTCCAAAAACATGCCCTCTAAATATCATAAAGATTGAAAATAGGAGCATGTGTAGGACCGATCGGATCAGAAACGAACCGTTCAGCGCGCCAAGCATTACCGGTACGGTGAGGGTTACGCCGAGGCCGATTTTGTCCAATAGGATGACCATCAAAAGTGTCATCGGAACCCAGATATACCAATTGTCATGTTGGAAGTCGACGGCTTCACGCACATTTTCGAAGCCTGAGGTTCGTCCAAGATAGATCGTCTCGGGAAGGGCCGAAAAAACGATCAGCACGATCCAGTCGATATAGGGGATTTGGATCATATTCGTGATCATGCGGAGAATATAGAGCACAAAAGCCGCCGTGTACACGTCCCGAAAATAGACCCCCGCTGCAGATTTGAGATCCGCCGTGGTGAATTTCATGCCATGGACGGCGTGCGAGAGCGCGTATAAATAGACCGACCATTTGAGCGCTTCGATCAGTGCCAAAACAATTCCGGTCATGAGTCCGCCCCCGACGCCGAGTAGCCCCACGAACAGGACTTGATAGATGAGGGACAACCCGATCTGGATTCCCAAGAGCAAGGGCAAGTAACGCATTGTGCGCATTGAATTCTTCACGCCATTGAGTAGGACGCGACCGGCATCCTGCAAATATTCCATACTCCGGTTCACTCCTTTCTATTGAATCGGATGAACGCTGGTTTCTTCTTCATATAAGAACAGCATTCGAGTCTTGTTTCGAATTAAAATGTCATATTCTCGAAATTTCTCCATATCAAATGAGAAATAGTCCGCCCTCGTCCGTTGATACAACGATTTGTCTGATGCATCGGAGATCCCGTTCAGTATCTTTTGGACTGTCGCGGATAAAAAATCGGCCGTCCGCCAAGGGGTAAACTCCAAAATCGTAGTCTTCGGAAGACGAGGCGATCGCAAAAGCGCATCATACCGAAGCGTATCCAGTATGAATTCGGGGTCGCACCCAATGGAGAGTCCGTATTGATAACAGAATTCATACCAGCTGTCCTTCGGGCGCGCATGCGAGTGCCAACTATTCTTTTGCGCCCACTTCGCCATTCCACAAAAGAGCGCCCAAGTGGAGGACTCGTGCATCTTTATCAAATACGAAAGCGTAGTTTGCAACCACCCTTCATTGTAGAGAGCATCGACAAGATGCGCGATATCTTGCAATAAAAACAATTCACTTGCAGTGAGCCAGGGTGTCATCAGGACTTCATACGGCGCTTGCCGCTGATATTGGATCCCGTACTCCTCTGCGCGAAGGCGAAGTTCTGTTCCGCGAAGCAATTTCAGAAAACCCAATTGCAACTTATGCGGGCGCATCTTCATTACCTCTTCAAACGATTTTTGGAATTCTGCTAACCCTTCATAGGGAAGCCCTGCGATCAAATCCAAATGAAGATGGATATGATCGGGTTCTCTAAGTGCTTGCACGACTTCAAAAATACGTTCCGAATCCCCTACGCGATGCACGGCTTTGCAGGTTTCCGGGTTTGTCGACTGGATCCCGATTTCAAACTGCAGGAGTCCTTTTCGAACGGTACGCAATCGCTCGATTTCTTGCGGTAAGAGTGCCGCCGGGTGAATTTCCATGTGGAAGCCCGTGAATCCATTGTCGTGTTTTTCAATAAAATCGATCATTTCTAAAAAGCGAGAAGAATCCGCATTCATCGTCCGATCGACGAATTTTACCGTTCGAACACGAGCTTGCAACAGCGAAAGCAGTTCCTTCTTTACGGTCTCCATGGGCACCGCTCTCAGCGTGTCGACCGAAGATAAACAGAACGCGCAGCGATACGGGCATCCGCGGGATGCCTCGTAATAGTATAGGCGATTCTCTAAGAATGGAAAATCGTCATATACGGCCGGTAAATCCTCGAGCGATGCGGCGGGGTTGTCGATCGAAGGAGCCATCGTTCGTCCCCCTTCTCGATACCAAAGCCCCGGAACTTCAGACGCGTCCGCTTCAAAGAAACGCACCCAACTGCATTCTCCTTCACCGGTCTGAATCATATCGATATGCGGCGCGTCCTCCATCCAACGCTTCGCATCGAAGCTAACTTCGGGTCCACCTAACAGAATCGTGGAATCGGGCCTCACCGTTTTTAGCCATTCTGTGATCTTCAAAATGAGGTCGATATTCCATAAATAGCAGGAAAACCCATACAGGTCTGCTTCCAGCTCGACAAGCGCTCGAAAAATATCGTTCGGATTTTCGTTGATCGTAAACTCCCGGATCACCTGCTCCGTGTTCGGTTTCATACGAGCCAAAGAGTAGATTGCCAAGGACGTATGCGAGAAGCTCGCATTGAGCCCGATCAGAGCTGTTTTTTTGAATCGCATCTTACATCTTCTGCGGCGCTTCGATCCCGAGTAAAGACAATCCTTCGGCTAATACTTCTTTCGTCGCGCGGACTAAATACACGAACGCGTTTCGTGACGATTCGTCTGCCTTCAGGATCGGGGTCGTGTTGTAGAACTTATTGAATTGCTTTGCAATCTCCAAGATCTGCCTGGTGACGATAAACGGTTCATTCTTTTCCATCGCCTCCATCACCGCATTCGGATATCCGAAAAGGGCTCGCACTAAAAGATAAGCCTCTTCGTCTTCGGTAATCGGGGTAAGATCCGGGCTATCCGGTTCGTGATCGCGCATCGCCTTCTCCAAAATGCTTGAAGCTCTTGCATGCGTGTACTGCACATAGGGTCCCGTTTCTCCTTCAAAGTTCAGGGTGCGGTCCCAAGTAAAGGTGTAGTCTTTGATACGGTTGTTAAACAACTCTTGAAATACGACCGCGCCGATCCCGACTTGTTTAGACACCGACTCTTTGTCGGGCAAGTCAGGATTTCTCGCTTCGATGATCTCCGCCGTTTTTTCTACCGCCTTATTCAACACATCTTCCAAGAAGACCACTTTCCCTTGCCTTGTCGAAAGATTGCCGTCCTCCAAGCTGATATACCCGAATGGAATGTGATGGCACTTTGCAGCCCATCCTTTCCCCATCTTTTCCAAGACGGCAAAAAGCTGCTGAAAGTGAAGCGTCTGCGGTGCACCGACAACATAGAGATTGCTGTCAAACGCATACTCCGCATCTCGATAAATGGCCGCAGCCAAGTCCCTCGTAATATACAGCGTGGAGCCGTCCGTTTTTTGGATTAGAGCCGGCGGCAAATCGTAGTCGCTCAGGTCGACAATGCGAGCGCCTTCCGATTCGACCAGAAGGTTTTTCGCTTCCAGTTCTTCGATCACAGCCCCCATCTTATCCGAATAAAAGCTTTCCCCTGCATAGGAATCAAAGGTGATCCCGAGCAAGTCGTAAACGCGATTAAATTCGACCAAACTGAGATCTTTAAAGGTATTCCAAAGTGAAACGGCATCCGGATTCTTTTCTTCCAGCTCTTTAAACCAATAACGCGCTTCTTCTTTATAACTCGGGTCCTTTTCCGCTTCCGCATTAAAACGCACATAGAGCTTCAGCATCTCCTCAATCGGATTCTTGCGGATCGCTTCCGCATCGCCCCACTTTTTGTATGCCGCGATCATCATGCCGAATTGCGTGCCGTAGTCCCCTAAGTGATTGATCGCGATCGTTTCAAAGCCGAGCTTATCGTATATATTTCGCAGTGCATTGCCGATTACAGTCGAACGAATGTGTCCCATGTGAAACGGTTTCGCGATATTGGTGGAAGAAAATTCTACGATTACCCGTTTTCCATGCCCCAAATCGCTCGATCCATAGACTTGTTCTCCTTTTAGGATCGCGTCGAGCACTTTCTTCGTGCGAAAATTTCGGTCTACAAAGAAATTTACATACGGACCCAGGGCTTCTATACGTGAAAAAGGCGACGATGCCTCCAATTTCTCTGCTAAGTCTTTCGCGATCATCGGCGGCGCTTTTCGCATCGTCTTCGCGAGTTTAAAACACGGGAAAGCATAATCTCCCATCTGCGGCTCCGGTGGAATCTCGATCAGACTCAAGATCTCCTCTCGCCCCAGTCCGATCTCTTCTTTCTCCAACAGTCCCGCTAGACTTTCCATCTCTTTTACCATCTTATCCTCCTACTCCGATTTGAGCCGATCTACAATTCCACGATCGTAACGCCGTCTCCGCCTTCTTTTAAGGTGCCCAGGCGATACGCTCCTACCATCGGGTGTTTTTTCAATAACTCCGTAATAGCCGCACGCAGTTGGCCGGTTCCTTTGCCGTGTATGATTTCGATCTGTTTGACACCCGCCAACACGCTCGAGTCGAGAAACTGCTCCGTCTTTGATAGCGCCTCGTCAACACGCAACCCCCGCAAGTCCAAGCGCGAGCTGATTTGTTCCATCCCCCTCTGTCTTAGAAGGGACTGCACGGAAGACCCGCCTTGTTTCTTCTCTTCCGCCTTTTCTCGTTCGATCTCGTCGATTGAGACATTCACCTTTAAGATCCCGATCTGTACGGTTACTTGTCCGTTCTTATCCGGTAGGGTGAGAAGTTGCCCGGTATCTCCCATCGTTAATACGCGTACAGTTTCCCCCAATTTCAAGTTGTCGGGTACTTTTTTCGATTTTTTTGTAAGCGCGGCAACCGTCGGTTCGAGTGACGATTCCTGCTCTCGCATCAATTGTCTCGCTCGAGCGATCGCCCGGTCCGTGTCCGGCCCTTGCTTTTGATCCTTCAAGATCTCGATGATCTCCGCTACTTGAAGCTTCGCATCCTCTACGATTCGCTTGGCTTCGAGCTTTCCTTCTTCTATGATACGCTGCTTTTGCGCTTCATTGGATTCGATTAAGCGCTCCAATTTCCTCTGCTTTTCGTTCCATTCGGTCCGCAGTCGTTCCGATTCCATTCGTTCACGCTCGGCTCTTTGCTGTTCCTCTTCGATTTGCGTGAGTACATCCTCAAAAGCCTTATTTTCCGAGCTGATTTTCTTTCTGGCGGCATCGATGATGCGATCGGGAAGTCCTAATCGTTTCGAGATTTCGAATGCATTGGATTTGCCGGGTAATCCGATTTGAAGCCGATACGTCGGGCGTAAGGTCGCTACGTCAAACTCTACGGAAGCATTCTTTACCCCCGGCGTATTCAGGGCATAGAGTTTCAATTGCGAATAGTGCGTCGTCGCGATCGTGTAGATTTTGCGATCCAAAAGCTTTTCTAAGATTGACATCGCAAGCGCTGCTCCCTCCACCGGGTCCGTACCCGCACCCAGCTCGTCAAACAGCACGAGGGAATCTTCCGTTACACTTTCCAGGATGTCTACGATATTTGTCATATGAGAAGAAAATGTGGACAGCGACTGTTCGATCGACTGCTCATCCCCGATATCCGAAAAAACGCGATCGAAAATCGGGAGGCGCGGTTCGATATCCGAAGGGATGTGTAGTCCCGATTGTGCCATCAGGCAACAAAGGCCGGTGGTTTTCAGCGTGACCGTTTTTCCGCCGGTATTCGGACCGGTGATCACAAGTGTCGTAAAATCACCGCCGAGCCGGATGTCGATCGGAACGACCGTTTTCGGATCCAACAAGGGATGCCTCGCCTTATCGATATGGATCGTACCGCCCTTTTTTACGATCGGTTTCACGGCATTCAGTGCGGAAGCATACTTTCCCTTCGCGAATATGAAATCCAGATCCACCATAATCGCCTGATTTTGTTCCAGTTCTTCGATATGATCGGCGCACAATCCCGAGAGTTCTCGGAGAATCTTTTCGATTTCCTCTTCCTCTTCGGCGTATAATTGCCGAATTTCGTTATTGAGTGTCACAACTGCCATCGGCTCGATATAGACAGTTTGTTTGCTGGCCGATTGGTCATGTACGATGCCCGGAAAGGATCCCTTCGCATCGGCGCGCACCGGAAGCACATACCGTCCCTCTCTTACCGTCACCAACAACTCTTGGAGCTTCTTTTGTTGATCGGGTGATCGCAAAAATTGTTGCA
>CAZFWK010000068.1:0-8645 GCA_964522555.1 uncultured Peptoniphilaceae bacterium
TCTCAGAGTCGCACTTATGGACATCCCCTGACTCCGTCACTTACGCTATGAACTTATCCTATGCATGATTTGCAATTGATATTCATGAACTAGGGATTTATCAACGCTCTGAGCTTACTACGATGCGGAATAGGCTCATTACAATTAGGCGCATTAAACATTGGACGTTTGGAAACGATTGGAGTAAAATGTAGTTGTAGTAAATTTCATTGTAGGAGGGTATATTTTGAACGCTACATCTATCATCAGTCCCGACAATAGTTGGGCATTGTGGTCGATTCTGGTCGGGATCGCCGCACTCAGCATTTATTTAGAACAGACGTACAAGTGGGCGTCGAAAGTAACCGGTGCGATTATCGGCTTGGTATTGGCGATGCTTCTCGCGAACTTTGGCGTCATTCCGACCGACGCACCGACGTATGACGCGGTGTGGGGCTATGTCGTCCCGCTTGCGATTCCGCTCCTTTTATTCCAGGCGAATATCAAAAAGATCTGGAAGGAGTCCGGCCGAATTCTCGCGATGTTTATGCTTAGCTCGATCGGCACGATCGTCGGGGTATTCGTTTCGTTTTTCCTCTTAAAGGACAAAATCCCCGAGCTGTACAAGATGGCCGCGATGATGACGGGCTCGTATATCGGCGGAGGCGTTAACTTTGCCGCGATGGCGGAATCTTTCGGCACCGGTGCGGAATGGATCTCGGCTCTGACGGTGGCGGACAATCTGCTGATGGCTTTGTATTTCTTCGTGCTCTTGGCGATCCCGTCTGTTGGCTGGTTCCTGAAACGCTTCACGCATCCGCATATCGACGAAGTGGAAGCAAAGGCAAAAGATGGGGAAGACACGCTGGCTGCGCAATACTGGACGAGAAAAGATATCTCGCTTCGAGACATCGCGTTTTGTATGGCGACCGCGTTTATCATCGTTTGGGTTTCCACGGAAATCGCAGCGATTCTCGCCGGATTGATCCAGCCGACGAACTTCGTTACGCAGCTTCTGAACGGCCTATTGGGGAATAAATACCTTTTGATCACGACCTTCACGATGCTCCTCGCAACCTATGCGCCGAAATTTATGGGCGGGATCAACGGTGCGCAAGAAATTGGAACTTTCCTCATCTATATTTTCTTGGTCGTCATCGGGGTTCCGGCATCGATTCCGGTCATCCTTACGCAAGCGCCGCTTCTATTGGTATTTACCGGCGTCATCGTGCTCATCAATATGGTGATCACACTTGGTTTAGGGAAACTCTTCAAATTCGACTTAGAAGAGATCCTGCTCTGCTCGAACGCCAACATCGGCGGACCGACCACAGCTGCTGCCATGGCGATCGCAAAGGGATGGACGAAACTCATCGGTCCGATCGTACTCGCAGGAGTTTGGGGCTATATCATCGGAAACTATCTCGGCATCTTTATGGGCAACCTGCTGATGCAATTTTAGTCGGGGTCGTTTATGAAATTATTTGATATTCACGGTGACATTTGGACGGATGTCGCCATCCAACGCGCAAAAGGTGCGAAGCATGTTGTCCGAAATTCGCATTTGGAGCGCTTCCGCGCGGGAAATATGGCGGGCGGTGTGTTCATCGCATGGGTCGACCCGCCGCACGACGCGGAGCCGGTAAAGCGATTTTGGGATATCGTCAAAGCGGCGAGCGCGGAATTGTTTGAAAACGCGGATCTCTTGTCGGTCGTACGAAATCGTGCAGAGTACGAAGAAGCCGTCTCAAAAGATAAAATCGCCGTCGTTATGGGAATCGAAGGTTTGTCTGCGATCGAAGACGATATCGAGCTCTTGTACCCGCTGTACCAAATGGGCTTTCGCCACTGCTCCCTCACATGGAACGAGCAAAATGCACTCGCGACCGGCGTGCGGGGCGACAGCAGCCGAGGCCTCACGGATCGTGGAGTAGCGACAATTCGCATCATCGAAAAACTCGGCATGATCCTGGACACTTCGCATCTGAACGAAAAATCCTTCTGGGATGTGGTAAACACAGCCGAAGGACCGATCATCGCGTCGCACTCCAATGTGCGCGCAATCTGCGACGTTCCAAGGAATCTCACCGACAAGCAGATCATGGCGATCGGCGCGTCGGGCGGGCTCGTGGGCCTGAATGCATTTAACGAGTTCGTGCACAAGGACCAGTCGCTACGCACGGTCGACACCCTGATCGACCACTTAGAGCATGTAGCCCGCTTGATCGGCGCGGATAAAATCGCGCTGGGCTTCGACTTCTTCGAGTATATTTCAGCCGAATCGACCGATGCGTTTATCGCGGAACCTTATAAAGGCACGATCGGCTTGGAAGACATCACAAAAGGACCCGCTTTGGTAGAAAAACTGCGAGAGCGAGGATTTTCGGAAACGGAAATCGAAGGAATCGCATACCGGAACTTTATCGAATTGTTGGATAGGTTAGCGAAATAGGAAAGGAGCAGCGGACGCTGCTCCTTTAAATTTGTTTTAACGGTGATTGAAGGTTTTTGAACCAAGTTTCCCTGCACCAACGTGACAGCGACAGCGCGGTTCGACGAAAACGGCTTCGGTGCCCTTTCCTCGATTCTATAAAAAGAGGAAGGAGGAAAAGACGCCTGCAGATTGTTTTCTTACGAAGCCCCGCTGCCTCCGTCACTTACCGGATTGGTTTGGCTGGGTGTTTTTTCGGTTTGGAGCACATGAACCGAGGATCACCCGGGGCAATCGTAGGGACAGACCTCGTGTCTGTCCGCGAGTGGGGATTTGCACTGTTGATCAGATCTAGCCGGTATGAAACCGAGTCGGCATTTCGGCGGAGCGGCACAAGGCACGCTCCCTACGGTGGTGCGAAGTGATTTCTCAATGTCCTGGGTTGTTCAGGTGAAGGGCATGAGGGGATAGTGCCGGTATGAAACCGAGTCGGCATTTCGGCGGAGCGGCACGAGGCACGCTCCCTACGGTGGTGCGAGGTGATTTCTCAATGCCTTTGGATATTCAGCCGAAGGCCACCGGTTGATAGGCTACTTATCTGAATAAACTTTGCTTAATCGCTGAATCAGCCACGAAGGCAAGGGATGTCCATAAGAGCGACTCTAAATGCCCCTATCCACAACGCCTTTCATACCAATAGTGGATAGGGGCATTTTGTGAAGCGCGTTGGACTCCCTCACCGTAGTGGCGGTGGACCTAAACAACCTCAGTTCATAACCCACGCATCAGCTCCCCTTACTTGATCCCCCCAATCTCCTTAATCAAACCCGCGCTACCAAAACGAATCAGCGTCTCGGTGATCCGCATCATCTCTTGGGGGCTTTCCTTCATACCGCCCTCGACCCAGCGCCGAATCAGCCCCAGTATCCCCGAGGCAACAAAGTCGTAGTGATACAATGCGATCTTTTCGTCGATCACGCCCAGGCTGCGAATAAGCTTTAAATAAGTCGTTTGTCCGCTGTCGTAGAAGCGCGTGAGAAACTCGCCCGGGTGGCTCGATCGAAAGAAAGTAGCAAGAATCTGCCTGTTCGACTTGATGAAGTTGAACGTCTCCTTCAAGATCATCAGCTCCGCGTCGTCGTTATGAATCAAAACATCGATCCAAGCGGTGTGCTCTTTTTCTAAGGCTTCCAAAAAGGTCAAATACTCTTCGTAGAGCTCTTCCTCTATCCGTACGCGCAGCTCTTCGATGCCCGTGTAATGCAAATAAAAAGTGGAGCGGTTCACGTCTGCCGTTTCGCAAAGTTCCTTTACGGTTAGGCGTTCGTCCCCTTTTTGCTCCAGCAGTTCGAGATAGGCGGACCGGATGGCGTTGTCCGTCTTTTTAATTCTTCGGTCGTACGAGTTTCGATTCATGTCAAGTCTCCTTTCTTGCAGTATACCCATTATCGAAACTTTAATCAACATACTAAAAGATTGTGTCGAATAACAATCACATGTCGAGATGTTGTCGCTTGCATGAAATCCTTCCCTGACATATGATAAATGAAGGTGATGATATGAAAAAATTTGCGAATTGGGTCGTGCACCATAAGGCGCTGATCCTGATCGTGTTCGTGGTATTGACGGTTGCAAGTGCACTGTTAATCCCTCTGGTAACGATTAACTATAATCTCGCCGGCTATGTGCCGGACAGCGCTCCTTCAACGGTCGCAATGGATGTAATGGCGGAAGAGTTTACGGACTCGATTCCGAATGCGCGCGTGTATGTACCGGATGTGAGTCTGCAAGAAGCGCTACAAATCAAGGAACGCATGCTCGCAACGCCGCATGTGTCGGATGTGCTGTGGCTGGACGATTTTTATGATCTGAAAATGCCGATCGAGATGGCGAACCCCGAGCTTTTGGAGACCTACTATCACGACCGAAGCGCGTTGTTCCAAGTGGTGACGGAACTTGACGACACGGTGACTACCAAAAAGGCGCTCCAGGAAATCGCGGGCGAAAGCGGAGCGGTCGAAGGGCAGTTGATCGACTTGGCGAATGCGCAAGCCGCAATCGGAAGCGAGATCGCCGTGATCATGGCGTTTATGATCCCGCTGGGAGTCCTAATCCTGATGCTCGCCACGGAATCGTGGATCTCTCCATTATTTTTATTAATCAGTATCAGTATAGCGATCCTGATCAATATGGGAACGAATATCTTTAAAGCCGATGTAAGCTTTTTAACCCAAGCCGTGACGGCGATCCTGCAATTTTCGGTCTCGATGGATTACGGGATCTTCTTATTGCACCGCTACGAAGCGTATCGAGCGGAAGGTTTGGAACCCGTTGAAGCCATGCGGGATGCGATCGCGAAGAGCGCAAACTCGATCTTGGCCTCGAGCTTAACGACCGTATTCGGGTTCTTGGCGCTCGTGTTTATGCGCTTCCAAATCGGACCGGACTTGGGGATCGTACTGGCGAAGGGTGTACTGCTGAGCTTGGTAAGCGTGTTATTGCTGTTGCCGGTCATGATACTGATGGCAAGCAAATGGGTCGAAAAGACGAGGCACAGAAAATTCCTGCCGAGCTTCAAGCGCGTGGCGAATTTCGCTTTCAAAGTCCGCTTGCCCGTATTTATCCTGGTCGCGGCCATGATCATCCCCGCGTTTTTAGCGCAGCAAAAGAACGACTTTATCTACGGCAATGCCGATTATAATATTCACTCCAAAGAGTTCAGCGATCGCGCTCTGATCGAAGAAAAGTACGGAAAAATTCTTTCCGTAGCACTACTCGTTCCGAAAGGGGAGTGGGGCACCGAGAAGGCGCTCCACCGTGACCTGGAGCATATGCCGCAAGTAAAGAGCATTCTCTCCTATGAAAGCCAAGTGAGTCGGCTGATCCCTTCGGAAATGATCGGCGCAGAGGTATCCTCCTCGCTGCTCTCGAAAAACTACAGCCGGATCATCCTGACGGTCCGCTCGGAGAAGGAAGGACCGGCAGCCTTCGCACTCGTGGAAGAGCTGCGTGCAGTGGCGGAGAAGCATTACCCGGAGAAATACCATCTGCTTGGCGAAAGCGTCGTGACTTACGATATGAAAGAAACCATACAGAAGGACAATGCGATCGTAAACGGCTTGGCAATCGTTACGGTTGGGTTGGTCGTTATGCTAAGCTTCCAATCGTTTACCATTCCTCTGCTCCTTTTGCTCACGATCGAAGCCTCCATATGGTTCAACTTGTCGGTGCCGTATCTGACCTCGACCCCGTTGAGCTATATCGGCTATCTGATCATCTCGACGATCCAGCTCGGGGCCACGGTCGACTATGGGATCCTGTTTTCGCAACACTATCTCGACAATCGAGCGATACACGACAAACGGACCGCGGCAAAAGAGACCATCTCCCAAACCTTCGGCACTTTGTTACCGCCGGCGCTCATTTTGACTTTAGCCGGCTTGATCCTCAATCGGGTGTCGTCGCTTGCGATCGTAGCGGAGCTCGGGGAAGTACTGGCAAGAGGTGCGAGCTTCTCGTTCTTGATGGTAATCTTCTTCTTACCAACGCTGTTGATCCTGTTCGACGGCTTAATCCACAAAACGACTTTGAGTTTAATTAGAAAAAGAAGGGAAAAGCATGATGAAATTCAGTAAAAGGATCATCGCGGGACTACTCGCATTCGCCATGGTGATGAATCTCCCGATCGCCGCTTTCGCGCAAACCGCACCGAAGAAAACCGAAGTAGTGTATGCGAAGATGCACGAAGACGGGACGGTGACCGATGTACAGATCGTGAACGGCTTCGAAAAAATAGCCGGCGATCTCGTCGATTACGGGGCATACGACGAGGTGCTCAATCTCACGAACGCCGACCCGATCGAAAAGGCGGGCGACCGAATCGACATCAAAACCGCAGAAGCCCCATTCTATTATCAAGGGAAATTGCGAGATGCGCAGTTGCCTTGGAATATCGCGATCCAATACACGCTCGACGGAAAAAGCATGAAAGCGGACGAACTCATCGGAAAGACAGGCAAGATGGGCATGGAACTCGCCGTCACGAAGAACAAAAAAGCGGATGACACCTTTTCCAAACACTATCTGCTACAGATCATGGTGAACTTGGACTCGAATCGATTCGAAGGGATTGAGGCGGAAGGCGCTACGATCGCAAGCCAAGGCGAAACGAAACTCGTCACCTATACGGTGATGCCCGATCAGGAAGCGACTTTCAAGATACAAGCCGACGGGAAAGAAATCGAACTCGGTATGATTCAGATCGCGGGGATGCCCTTCTCGATGGAATTCGACATTCCCGATCTTTCCGAATACACCGGCGATCTCGTACAATTGCAAGATGCGATCGCGGAGCTTTCCTCCGGAGTGGACGACTTTACGGACGGTGTGAGCTCGGTCTACGATGGTAGCGGCAAGCTGAAAAGCGGCGCGGGCGAGCTATCGAGTGCCGCAAGGAACCTGAGCAGCGGCCTCTCGAAATTCACCTCGGGGATGAACGAATACCAGCGCGGCCTCGCACAATATGTGGAAGCGCTCGAACAAGGAGTCGGCTCCATGGCGAGCTCGATCCCGACGTTTGATACAGGCGGACTGCAGGCGCTGGAAAACGGTAGCGCACAACTAGCCGACGGAATCCAAAAACTGGACGGCGCAATGCGCCAAAACTTAGGCTCACAAGGAGAATTTGCAAAAGGACTCGATGCGATTACGGCGGGTGCTACCGAGCTTTCAAATGGCATGAACGCGATGGTCAAGGGTGCGAACGGGCAACCGGGCCTGGTCGACGCATCTTCGCAAATCCAACAGGCTCTGAAGCAGATGTCGGACGGGCTTTCCGGCGGAATGCCCGATATCGACATGGGCGGGATGTCGCAATTGGGTGGCGGCTTAAACGCGCTCGCACAAGGACTCCAACAATATCTCGACGCGCTCGATGCGGCACTCGGATCAGCCGATGCAGCGGGAATGGAATCGATCCTTACAGGACTTTACACTTTGCAGGGGACGCTCGGCGCTGTCATCTCGAACTTACGCAATCCCGTAATCGACGGGGTCGACCTCACAGGCATCACACCGGAAACGAACCCGCAAGCCTACGCGCTGCTCCAGTATATGGCGGGGCAAGCCGGCGCGCTTGAGGCGCAACAGTGGTCGATCGGAGGCGCGATCCAAGCGCTCGAAGGATCCGCACAACTCATCGGCGGCATGGCGCAAATCAGAAGCGCTACGGCGGAGATGCTCGCAGGCATCCAATCGGCACAAGGGCAGCTGAGCAGCTTCGACCCGTCCGCTATGATGGGGCAAATGATGCCGCTCATTACCGGTATCCAGACCCTGTCCGAGCAATACAATACGTTCCATACGGGACTCTCCCAAGGGCTCACAGGGATCCAAGCGGGACTCGACAACGCGTCCGCCGAGAAACCGGGACTCGTGCAAGGGCTCAAAGGCTTGCAAAGCGGCTATAAGAGCTTAGCCACAGGTCTTCTCGCGGGATCCGGCGCGCTCGTACCGGGCGGCACACAGCTCGCAGCGGGCATCAAAGAGATGACCGGGATGCTGGGAAGCCTCGCGAAAGATCTCGACTTCGAAGACGAGCTCAAGCAGCTCACGGAAGGGTCGCGGTCACTCCTAAGCGGACACAAGGAACTCGTAACGGGTGCCGAGTCGCTGAGCTCGGGGATGAATCGCTACGCAAGCGGGGTAGAAGAGTACGCGGCCGGCGTCGCCACCTTCCAACGCGGGATGCTCACCTTGGCAAACGGCGGGAACGACCTGGCTTCGGGAATGCACACTCTGAAACGGGAAACCGGCGGCATGGACGAGAAGATGCAAACGCAAATCGACGATGTGATGAACGAGTTTATGCCGAAGGACTTTAAACCGGTGTCGTTCGCGTCGAAGAAGAATCCGGAAGTCGCCTCGGTTCAGTTTGTGTACATGACCGAAGGATTGAAGATGAAGAAACCGGCGGAAGAAGCCGTCACAGTAGAAAAACCGAAGAGCATCCTCGACAAGATCCTGGATCTATTCCGATAAGAACAAAAGGGCGAGCGATCGCCCTTTTAGAATGTAGACAAAGTCAAATGAACTGAATTTGTTTGCATAAATCGTGACTCCATCAGGGGAGTCCAACGCGCTCCAGCTGAGCCTTCGTCCTCTCGATCGATAGAGAAAGAGGTGAGGACTCGCCTCAGAGTCGCACTTATGGACATCCCCTGATTCCGTCACTTAC
>CAZFWK010000069.1:0-8621 GCA_964522555.1 uncultured Peptoniphilaceae bacterium
AGGACTCGCCTCAGAGTCGCACTTATGGACATCCCCTGATTCCGTCACTACTCTTTGATTGTTCCTATACATTATTCGCTATTGAAATGCAAGAACGAGATGTTTGGCAACGCTCTGAAACCGACCTCACGGCCGGTTTTTTTTATTGCTCTTTACTTTCTACTCCGATGGATTGGAGTTCATGCGGAGTGAGTTTTCGCTCTCCTATCACATCTTGTGCTCGGTTCAACAGGGTTTCGTAATCCAAAACGCTGATCAGGGCTGAACTCGCTCCGGATTCGTACTTCTTTAACTCGTAGTTTTTTTCGTCCGGTGTGAGGTCCGTGAAATAGTAGTTGTCGTCGAGCAGGATCTCTTTTCCGCCGGGTATGATGATTCCCGTGACCCCGGTTCCGGATTCATAATCGTATTCTTTTATATCGATTACAAAACTTTGGATCAGATTTCCGGATGCAAAGTCGATCAAGTATGCGTTCGAAGTCTTGTCGGCATTTCGCTTCTCCATGATCGACAAGAGCAAGCCCGATTCCCGGTCATAGTCGTTGTAGTCGAAATCCGTCGTCCCTTGCGTCGCGCGCTCCTTTGCGAGCGGGATCTGCTGGATCTCGGACGCATCTTCACGCCAGTGATACCCCGTGTTGTTGTGAACGGAGATCGTGTGCAAGATCCCTTGGCTGTCTCGGAAGATACTCACGAGCAATCCCGGTATCGTGCGAAGCAGACGGTTTTCGGGGAAACTGTACAGGCCCGAAGTTCCTTCCTGATACGTGATGCCGTATGCGCTATTATCCTCGGAGAAGAAGATCCCGGTCATAAAGCCCATCTTTACGTCAAACTCTTGGAGAACCGCACCCGTCCTTGCGTCCAGGCGCTTTGCCCGCCCGTCGTGGGACGCCTGCAATACCTCGGCGGAATCGGGAGTAAAGGTGTACACGGAGTTGATAAAGTCTTCCGTCTGCTGCCATGCGCGCTCTCCGGTTTTCATGTCGATCGCAGCCAATTGCTGCTTTTCTTGAATGCCGTCCTCATCTTCATCGATAAATTCTCGGATCAGGATCAGACTCTTATCGTTTGAAAAGGCGGTTTTGGTTTTCACATCTTTTGCTAAATTCGGTGCTCGGATATGGAGGATGTCCTGCGATATCTCTTCCACATTTCCGGTCTCATTGTCTCTTTGAAAGATCTTTTCGTCTGAGAAAAGCAGCGTCGTCTTTTTATCCGGTGTGGATAAGAAGATTTGCCCGTCGATTCGCGTTCGATTCTCTTGGTCCGCCAGCGTCAAGATCTTTATATTCCGATCTTCACGGGAGATCGTAAGCACTCTCGAGCCATCTTTTGTAAACACCAGTCCTGAGGCTCTCCCTTTCCCGTAGTCGATACTCCCGGATACCATCACGTCATTTTTCGCCATCGAAACCCGACCGTTCTCCGAAATCGCTAGAATGGCGCCATCCTCCGATACGATGAAGTCTTTGACCGACTCATTCTCTCCGAGGGAGATCTGCGACACCAACTGCCAGTTGTTTCGGTCGAACTTTTCAATATTATAACCGGAATTTACATAGGCGAATTTCTCGTCCTTCGTCTCGAGGAAGCGTGAGGTCCTTTGTGAGCCGCTCGAGAAATTACCACCCGACAGTTCCTTTACGATTTTCCCGGTTTGAACATCCAGCACAAAGTATTGATTACTGGCGGACGCGATCACGTAGTCTCCGTCTTTCGTGAATCCGGCATAATCGTAATTTCGATGGAGGACGGTTTTTCCGCCGGTTAAGGGGTCGTCGATTTCCTCCACGCCTTCTTCAAACACCCTGAGACGCTCGCCCGTCAGCGCGTCGTAAAGTACCAGCGATTCGCCGCCTCGCGTTCTCTTATGAACTGTTGCGAACCGATTTTCCCTTTTGTCAAAAGCGATGTTTTCCAAATAGTCCGACATCACGGCTTTCACCTCGATCGGCGGATAGAGCGGTTCTCCCGTCTCCACATCGAGCGTCTGAATGTGGTTAACCAAATACCCGTCCGTTACGAGATACAGATACTTCCCGTCCGCTGAAAAGCGCATAACGAGCACATTTCCTCCCACCGGGATTTCTTTTAGCGGCGCGATCACAGTCGACTCGAGCCGTTCCGGTGAAAATTTCGGTGTCAGCGCCTCCCACTTCCATATGCGCACGGTGTCATCAAAGCCGCCTGCTGCGAGATAGGTACCGGTGTCATCGATCTCGACATCGGTATACTGCTCGCTCGATCCGCCGTCAAAGCGGAGGAGCCTGGCTCCGTTTACGGCATCCCAAATCCCGATCTCATTCATCCCGTAGCCCGCTGCGACCACTTTGCCGTCCGGGTGCAGCGAAAGGCCGGTGTATGCATTGTCGGTCGTAACGACGGTTTGCGCCACGGCATTCGAATAGAACACCGTATCGTTCAAGATACCGGTGTGTTGCGCTCTTAGCTCTTCAAAACGCGCCATATCCTGTGTGATCTCCCCCATCGCAAGGTTCGAAACCATCGCCGCCAATATGCGGTCTCCGTCGTCGAGCATCCCCCGCGCGGTGTTCAAGAGCATCGCGGAATTGCTTTGCGTCGCTTCGATCCGCGCGATATTCTCGTTACGATACGCGTTTACCATAAAGATCCCGAAAAACAAAAGCGCTGCCGCGACTACAGCCGAAAGCTTCAGAAGTGTTTTTTGGCGGCGCTCCTTATCCCTTTGTTTGAGGTCCCCATAGGTGCACCCGAGGATCGCCGCCATGATCCGGTATTTTTCTACTTTGAGTAGATCTAAAGCCTGCTTCTTATACGCTTCGAGCTTCGGGTCGCCCGCTTTCTCCAACACTTCGTACCCGATAAATTTCGGATCCTGTACTTCTTTTGGGCGAAGCTCCGCTGCCAGGATTTCGTGTTCTTCCTCGATTTCTGTGCCATCTTCTTGTGCAATCAGCCTCTTGATCCCTAAGATCGGCGGCGGGAAGGACTCGTGCGGTTCTCCTTCCACGAGCACGGGGATGATATACTCCTCGCCCCTGATTTCCTTGAAAAGCTCCGCTTCCTTCACGCACCACTCGGAAAGCGGGGTCCTTTTTGAGCAGATGACGATCAAGAACTTCGAAGATCGCAGCGCTTCTTGCAAAGAATCGGACAGATACGTCGTGGTCAGCTCTTCCCGGTCTCGAAATACGCGAAACACGGGTCGTTTCCCGTCCACATAAAATTCCTTGGGTACTTTAAAAGTCTCCACCATCTTGTGAATCGCCTCGGCAATCGAAGCGTCCGGTTCCACATGACGGTAGCTGATAAAGGCTTCGTACTTAAAGTCCTCCGCCAAAAAATCTTCGGAAGCCTGCGCAATCGTCTCCCCTTTGATCAAATCCTTCTCCGTATTGATTTCAATCGGTTTCTTTTCGTCCATATTGGTCCTCGTTCGATTCAAATTTCTAGTTCTACTATCAATATATTAAATCCATAGGAAAGAAAAAAGAGCAACCCGTTTTAGGCAGGTTGTTCAGTGTCTTGTCAAACTGTTTGTTCTTGTATAACTATTGCCAATGATGGATTGGAGTAATCGTCGCGTTAGTGACGGAGTCAGGGGATGTCCATAAGTGCGACTCTGAGACGAGTCCTCACCTTCTTCTCGATCGATCGAGAGGACGAAGTCGAAGCTGGAGCGCGTTGGACTCCCCTGATGGAGTCACGTTTCATGCAAATACATATAGTTCAATTGGCTCTGTCTACGGTCTGAGCAACCTGATCTAGGCAGGTTGTTCTCTTTTCTTTCTTATGCTGCGATTTCGTCGATCACTTCTTTGAGTACCGCCTCAACCTGTGCGCCGACCTCGAACAAATCCTCATGACCGATCATGCCGATAAGCTTCTCGGGACGAGGCATTCCGACATACACCGCATCATCTTTTTCGTAAATCGCCATCTTGCACGGCAAAAAGTAACCCACGTCGATATGGCGACTCAATACCTTTTGCGCTTGCTTCGGATTGCAAACCTCGAGCACCATGAAATTTCCATCGAGTGTAAGCTCATGCTCCGCCAATTTGTCTTTGAAATTCAGTTGCCACAACACCCCAAAAGATCTCTCTTTCAAAAGCGTCTTCACCTTTTCGATCGATTCTTCGAACGAATACTTGGAAGCTCTTTCATAAATGATGTTCAAAACTTTCATCCTCTCTAGCTGCTTGATAGGTAATTTATACCCCAATCGAGGAAGATGGCATAAAAAACTCCCTCCGGTGAAAAGGAGGGAGTTTCGAATTATTTTGCTTGTGCGTTTTCGATCGCTTCGACCAATACCGCTTGATAGTCTTCTACGGAGATGGTAACCGAAGAGGTCAGTTCCGGTACATCCGGTACTGCTGGATGTGCGTCGTCTTTTTGTACAACTTTCAGGCCGGTGATCTCATCAGCCGTCTTGCCGACTGCCCATGCTGCAAATGCTTCCGCTTGTTCGAACCATTCTTTGCCGATTTGGGAAGCTTTGATCATGCCGTAATCTGCGCCGAGGTCAGCTTTCGTTTTTGCGTCTGCTGCAGGTTCTTCTGCAAATTTACCGTCTTTGTCGAATTTCACTCTGGATTGTGCGTTATCGAGGAAAGCGCCGACTACTTTGCCGTCTTTGTCGATTGCCACTGCTGCCATCGGAATGTCGAATTGCGCTTGTGCAACATCGCCTTCAAGAGCTTTCGATTTTGCTGCGGTCGCTTCGAGTCCAACTCCAACTGCGGTAGCGCCGGTTACATCTACTTTATTATCCCAAGCTTCTTTTACAGCCGCTTGATAACCTTCTACAGAGATCGTCACGGAAGAGGTCAATTCCGGTACATCCGGTACTGCAGGATGTGCGTCGTCTTTTTGTACGACTTTCAGGCCCGTAACTTCTTCTACGGTTTTGCCTTTCATCCACTCTTCGAATGCGCCGATTTGCTCGTACCATTCTTTGCCGATGCTCGAAGCGGCTTTCATGCCGTAAGCGTCGCCTTTTTCAACTTTGGATTGAACTTCAGCAGCCGCGTCCCCTTCGATGGTGCCATCTTTCGCGTATTGAAGCGCCGGTTGAATGACATCGAATTTCACATCGACGATTTTGCCTTCTGCATCAAATCCGACTGCGACTACCGTAGCGTTTCCGCCTGCGGAAGCGCCTTTATCGTCTGCAGCTTCTTTGCTTCTCTTCAAGGACATGGAGTTCCCCATACCGAAGGAAGTGATTTCTCCGACTTCAGCAGGAGCTGCCGCTTCGGTGGTGCCTTCTGTAGCCGCTTCAGTAGCCGCCTCGGTTACGGCTTCGGTAGCCGCTTCTGTTACAGCCTCAGTAGCTGCTTCTGTCGCTGCAGGTGCAGCCGGTTGGCATGCAGCAAGTACGAACGAGCTAACCAATAGCATAGCCAGCATTTTTTTCATGTAGTTTTCCCTCCCGGAAATGTATGTTATGCAGGAAGTATACCATACAATATCCATCAAAACAGTATGAATTAAAGAATTCACATGGATTTTGTGGTCTTTAGGGAATCGTTTCTAAGAATAAGAATTTCTTATGATAATATTGTTTTTTATCCCTCGCTAATCGCAAGATGTCGTAGCTTCGTCAAGGTTTTCTTCACTTCTCAAACAGAATGGTTGATAACCGATTCTCATCTTGTGTGGTTACAAGCTTTTGTCCTCAGCTAAAGGAAAACGATACGTAACGATGTCGCTTACTTTGCTAAAGCTTACTCGTGAGTAATTATACAACAAACATTGGCTATTCCAATATCGTTGTAAAGTGACAGCTATTCGATACGATACGCTTCTTTTATGAGGAATCAGCTAGGGAATCGGGTACTATTTGAACAAGCACTGCGAAAGGAGGGATTTGCGTGCAATCCATCAAAACACGATTTGAACAGACCGCCTTTGGCGGTTTTATGAAAGAGCTTCTCTTTCATATAAAAGATGACGGGGTTCCGCAGATCGGCGCGATGCTCGCCTACCACCTTATGATGAGTATATTTCCTTTCTTGATCTTCCTGCTTAACCTCCTCTCCTTTACCCCGCTCGGTCATGTAGAGGTGATTGGGAATATGATGGAATTTTTAC
This sequence comes from uncultured Peptoniphilaceae bacterium, assembly GCA_964522555.1. Taxonomy (GTDB): domain Bacteria; phylum Bacillota; class Clostridia; order Tissierellales; family Peptoniphilaceae; genus JAAYQA01. The sequence goes on from CAZFWK010000069.1 coordinate 6,085, forward strand.
CCGTCGATACGGCAACCGTCTTACAGCCAATTCTTCTCGACCTCATTCGATCGAGAAGCGGCGCGTTACTTTCTTTCTCGCTTGTATTAGCGCTATGGTCCGGTTCTAACGCGATGATGCAAATCATCCAAGTGATGAACCGCGCCTTCAATTTGGAAGATAAAAGAAATTTTCTCGTAAAACGCGTACTCTCCGTCCTATATACGGTGCTCTTGGCGGTCATGATCCTCGTGACCCTACTCGGCCCGATATTCGGCGATACGATCATCGGCGCTCTCTTTTCGATCATCGGGGTACAACCGTTCTTGGCAACCCTATGGGCTTGGATGAAGAGGCTGATTCCCGTGATCACGCTGATCTTGGGATTCGCTCTCATGTACCGCTTTGCGCCGGGATTCCCGCGTGAAAAGAGTATCTCTTTCAGGGAAGCGTTAATCGGAGCGGCTGCTGCCTCCATCGGATGGTTGGTTGCGTCTTTCGGGTTTTCGTACTATGTCAACAACTTCGGAAACTACGCCAACACGTACGGAAGCCTCGGAGGGATCATCGTCCTGTTGATCTGGCTCTATCTGACTTCGATCATGATCCTGATCGGCGCAGAGATTTCGGCGAGTTTCGTGTTCGTGAAGCGAGCCAAGGCCGCGCAATTTCGACACGACAGCGTGTTTTCGTTTATCAAGGAAAAAGAAGAAAGAACGGACCTCGATGACTTCGAGCAAAGAAGATAGGAGTATAATATGAAAGCAAATCGTTTTTTTACTCGATGGAAAGACCAATGGGTATCGATCCAAAACGCATGGGAGCATTACCCTGTACCGATCTTGTTGTGCGTAGTAATTGCAGCGCTTCTCTATTGGAGCGTCTTTTTCGAAATCGGAGTCTGGGGGAATGAAGCCCACGACATCACGAAAAATATCTTGGCGCTCACACTCGCCGTGCCGCTCGCCTTCTCCGTGCGCGTGTTTGCAAGAACGCGCGGGCTCTCCGCACAAAAAGAATGGATCCTCTTAGGACTCTCGGCACTCCTAATTGCATTCATCCGCTTTACGACCTTATCCGCGATTCGCAACCCGAACGTCCTCGCCTTTTTCACCGGTCTATTAGCCTTTATCGCGCTCGCACTGCCGGCGGCATGGCTGGATCGAGAAGCGACACTCGAAGACAATATCGCGCGCTTCGTCACCTCGATCCTCGTCGCGATGCTCTATGCCACCGTGCTGATGATCGGTCTCTTCATTGTGCTCGGAACCGTGCAATTCTTATTTCGCCTCAATGTGGCGAAAGGCTATCCGTACGCGGCGATCTTCACACACGTGTTGTGCTTCCCCGTCCTGTTTTTAGGACGGATGATTCCCAACACTCCGACGCCTACCTACCCGATCATCCTAAGACAGGTCATCCTCTATATCATCTTGCCGCTTACGATCGTATACACCGTTATCCTCTACATTTACGCGATTCAATTCGCGATATTGGGAAATTGGGAACGGTCCATCGCAAGCAATCTCATCATCTGGTATGGCTTGTTTTGCTATTTCGTGGCGGTTTTGGCGAAACCATTTTCTGAGACAAATGCCTTTACCCGCAAATGGATCCGCTGGATACCGGTATTCTTAATCCCGCTACACCTCTTCTCGCTCATGACCATGAGTATGCGAGTCGCGCAATATAGCTGGACGGAACTCCGCTATCTCGCGATCGTCGTAGCCGTATATTCGCTCCTCGTGCAAATCGTGAAATCCATCAAACCGCAGTTCGATAACAAATTCGTTTTGGCGGGACTTTCCCTCGTTCTCTTGTTCGCTACTACCGGCCCCGTTTCAGCAGGACCGGTGTCCGAACGCGCACAGATCGGCCGCCTCACGAATATTTTAGAAGCCAATCAAATGATCCAAGACGATTCGGTCGTGCAATCCGCATCCCTCTCAAGGGCGGACCAAAAGCAAATCACCGACATCCTCCTGTATCTCGATCAAAACCACGGCTTCGAATCCGTATCCTTTTTACCCGACGGTTTCAGCTATGCCAAAATGAAGGACGTGTTCGGATTTGACTACGGGGATACCGGCCCCATCGCGTATCAAACCTTTCGACTGGAAAACACCCCGCTGTCGTTGAACGGATTCACGTATTTTCTCGACGGACCAACCCGATCCAACTGGCCGATCACGTTCGAAGGGCATTCGTTCGCATATGACTTCGAAAACCAAGTCCTAACGGTTCACTTTGCAGAAGGAGAAGACTATACGCTCGACTTCAACCGAGAGGTGCATCCGCAGGCGGATGCGTTCGATAAAGCTGCCGTCACAAGAGAGGAAGCCACGGTTTCCTTGTCCACGGCTTCTTACGAAGGGGAAATCGTGATAAGAGAAGGCACTTACGACGAGATCTTGGAACGATGGAGTTATCTCGACTTCTTCCTCCTGTATCGAAAGAAATAAAGAAAGACCCTGTCCGAATTGGAAGGGGTCTCAGACTGTAAACAAAGTCAAATGAACTGAATGGGTTTGCATAAACCGTGACTCCATCAGGGGAGT
>CAZFWK010000070.1:0-8586 GCA_964522555.1 uncultured Peptoniphilaceae bacterium
GGAATTCCCGTGGTCGGCATGTCGTTTTGCGCAGTACAAGGCGCTCTGGTAGTCGGAAACGAATACATGAAGTATATGGTCGACAACAACAAGTCCATGCAAGGCATCGAGAACGAAATCCTTTCGAATAACACGCTTTGTGCGGAAGACGCCGTACGCGCACTCACCATGCTAAAAAGCGTCATCGCAGGCGAAGACGTAAAAGCGGCCGAGCGCAAATGGAACAACAATGTAAAGCTCAACAACTTGGAACTCATCGAAAAAGCAAACGGAGAAAAGATCGAAACCGTCGTGAACGAACAAGTGTTGGAAAAGAGCAAAAAGAGATTGGAAATTTACGAGAAAGAAGACTAATCCATGGAAAGACTCAAATATTTGTCATCGGAATCTTTTATGGAAGGGATCATCGTGGAACTGCATGACGGGTCCGTCACGATCGACTTTCGGGGGCGCATGGGGCAAATCAAACTCCCGCTTCGTATGCTGATCACTGAATATCCGCTCGCTTTAGGGCAGTGCGTCGGGTTTGTAATGTCGTATCCGGAGGTTCTCGGTCCCGAAATCGATGAGAATTTTCTGTCCATTCAAAAACATGAAAGAAAAAAAGAAGGAGGAGAATGATGAGCCAAATTGTGCAAGGCCTTCAATCGGAAATCTATGTACCGATCACGCCAAATCCCGTTTGGACACCGGTTACAAAAGAGCTGAAAGATATGCGCATCGCGCTGGCAAGTGCAGCCGGAATCCATTTAAAAACCGATAAACGATTCAACCTGGCAGGCGACACTTCATTTCGTGAGATCCCGGGCGACACAAAACCCGAAGAGATGATGGTTTCCCACGGAGGATACGACAACGGAGACGTCAACAAAGACATCAACTGCATGTTCCCCTTGTCCAGACTGCAAGAATTAGCCGAAGCGGGATTCATTAAGGAAGTCGCCCCCATACATTACGGCTTTATGGGCGGCGGCGGCGACCAAGACAAGTTTAAAAATGAAACCGGTCCAGAAATCGCGCGCCAATTAAAAGAAGAAGGGGTCGACGCCGTGCTCCTCACTGCGGGCTGAGGCACCTGTCATCGCTCCGCTGTCATCGTACAGAGAGCGATCGAGGAATCGGGGATTCCTACTATCGTAATCGCAGCGCTACCACCGGTCGTTCGCCAAAACGGAACGCCGAGAGCCGTAGCACCCCTGGTGCCGATGGGCGCCAACGCGGGAGAACCGCACAATATCGAAATGCAAACGAATATCGTAAAAGATACCTTAACACAGTTAATTGAAATTCCTTCCGCAGGGAAAATCGTACCGCTTCCCTACGAATACCACGCAAAAGTATAAGCGCGGGAAAGGGAGCCGATTATGACCGATAGAAATCAGCGCAGACTGGTCATACGAGCCTTTCACGCTGAAGAAGTCCATATGGGTGCGCCTGCCGAGTATTCGGCGGGCCGCCTAACCCTCCCGTCCGAGATAGAATTCGACCATCCGCTCGTCACGAAAGCGAAGGTACAGCTGATTAAGCCCGGCCAAACCGATCTTTTAGTCAACACCATCATGGATATCTTGCCGATCTCGACCAAAACATTGGGAAGGCTGGGGGAAGGGGTTACCCATACGTTAACAGGCGTCTATGTGATGCTCACCGGATGCGACGAAGACGGCCGCCAAATGCACGAATTCGGGTCCTCAGACGGAAATTTGAAGGATAAGCTCGTTTTGAATAAAGCGGGCACACCATCGGATACCGATTATATTGTGCACATTGACGTGCAGCTCAAAGGCGGGCAGTTATTTGACAGAGATCTGGCAAATGCGGCTTTCGGTGTGTGTGATGCGTATATTGCGAACATCAGGGCTATATTAAAGAAACTAGACGGCACAAAAGCGACCGAACAGCACGAATACTACGACACGATCAAACCCGGAAAAACGAAAATCGTATTGATCAAGCAGGTCGCCGGGCAGGGTGCGATGTACGACAATATGCTCTTTCCTTCCGAGCCTTCCGGCTTCGACGGGGTGTCGATCATCGACGTTCGGAATATGCCCGTGATCCTGTCGCCAAACGAATACCGAGACGGCGCGATTCGCGCACTGGTTTAGGAGGAGCAATGGGAGTCGGACCATCCACAAAAGAAACAAGCCTTCATCACTTCCGCGATCCTTTAGTGGAAGCGTTGGGCAAAGACCTTGACATCGACTTTTGCGGCATCATGATCGTAGGGACACCGCAAGATAATGTAGAAAAATACCGCGTCGGGCAAAGAGCCGCTCAGTGGGCGGAAGCCATGCGCGTAGATGGCGCGATCCTCTCCGCAGACGGCTGGGGAAACTCCCATGTCGACTTCGCCAACACGATGGAAGAGCTGGGAACGCGCGGCATCCCCACAGTAGGCGTCACCTTCAACGGAATTCAAGGTGCCTTCGTCGTGAAAAATGCACATATGGAATCGATCGTAGATATCAACAAATCAACAGAAGGCATCGAAACGGAGGTCGTAGGCGAGAACAATCTCGACGCGATTGATGCGAAGAAAGCGATCGCGATCCTAAAATTAAAAATTCGAAAAAACAGAGAAAGGTAAGTATCTAATGAACATAATTAATGTACTCTTGATCGTATTGGGCTTTTTTACCGTTATGGTTGCCATCGTTTTCGTTCGAGATTTAATAATCAATCGTGAAAAAATCGAGAAAAAGTCATGGGTAATCTTGGCGATTATTGGATTTGTAACCAACTTCTTTGATGCATTGGGAATCGGAAGCTTCGCTACCGGAACCGCAGCCATCAAGATCTTCAAACAATCGGAAGACCGCCTCATCCCGGGCACCCTAAACGTCGGATTCGCGATCCCCGTCATCATGGAAGCCTTTATCTTTATCGAAGCCGTCGAAGTGGACCCGCTGACCTTGATCCTCATGATCTCCGCAGCACTCTTGGGCGCGTGGATCGGTGCGGGCATCGTATCCTCTCTACCCGAAAAGAAGATCCAAATCGGAATGGCGATCGCCCTGTTTGCAACCGGCCTCATGATGCTGGCGAGTAAGGCCGGATTGATTCCAGCAGGCGGGACCGCAATCGGCCTGCAAGGCATCCAATTAGCCTTCGCCGTCGTCGTGAACTTCATCCTGGGAGCGCTCATGACCCTAGGAATCGGGCTGTACGCACCGGCGATGGCGCTCGTATTCGGACTCGGGATGTCTCCGATCGTAGCCTTCCCGATCATGTTCGGCTCTTGCGCATTCCTGATGCCGGTAGCCGCGCTCAAATTCATTAAGACCGGCGCCTACAACCGACAAGCCTCCATTTGACTCACCCTATTCGGGGTACCCGGTGTATGGCTTGCAACCAAGCTGGTCACCGGAATGGATATCTCGCTACTCTTATGGATCGTAATCGGCGTCGTATTCTACACGGCTATCAGCATGTACCTCTCTTCGAAGAAGAACGCAAATCCGGAAGCGCCCTCACAAGAGGCGGCACAACTGTAAGACTTGCGTGATACAATAGAGGCGGATCGATAGTGGATCCGCCTCTATTTGTATGAAAAGAGCACTATGAAAAGGACGGTGAAAGGGTTTGGAAAACAAAATCGCAATGAAGACTTCGCTGCAAACGTCGCTTACCCTTTCGCAGCAGCTGATCCACGCGCTCAAATTGCTCGAAATGAGCAGCATTGAGCTTCACGAGTACTTGTATGAAGAGTACCTGTCGAATCCGGTCATGGAGCTCACCTACCCGGAAGCAAGACGCGGCACGGGGTTTGACCCGGAACGCATCGCCGTCACCCCGTTTGAAGACATTCGGCTGAATTTACAGCTTGAGACGGGAAAGCTTGCGTTGGGGGCCGATGAGAGAAGGATATCCGATTTTTGCTTCGATGCGATGGATGAAAGCGGGTTTTTAGCACTCACCCCGCAGGAGATCGGGCAGACCCTTTCCGAACCCGCGGAGAAAGTCGAAAGCGTGCTGACAAAACTGAAAACCGTCCTGCCCGTTGGATTGTTTGCAAAAGACATCCCGGCGTTTTTTTGCGCGCAACTGGTCGAGCAAGGCGTCACGGATCAAAAGCTGTTCAGGCTACTATCCGATCATTTTCAGGATCTCCTCCAATCCAATGCAAAACAGATCTGCGATGCACTGGCAATCTCGAGTGCTCAATATCAGGACTACTTAAGCGTCATGCAAACCCTACAAACTCGCCCCATTCAAGCGGAACCAGGTTCCACACCCACCCGCCCACCCGATGTATACGCAAAGAAAATAGAAAGCGGGTGGGAAGTTGAAATTTTAAGTGACCGCATCGGAAACCCATCCGTGCAATCGGAATACGAAGCGCTTTACCAAAAAACGACCGATGCATCGCTACACGCCTATTTAAAGGAGAATCTGTTTCGAGCCAATCAAGTGATCGACTCGGTCGAAATGCGAGCCAAAACCCTCTCGGTCGTCACGGAAACTATACTTAGGCACCAGGAAGCGCATATCTTGCAAGACGAACCGCTGCACTATCTGAAAATGGCCGACATCGCCGATGCGCTCGAACTCAGCGTATCCACGGTAAGTCGTGCGATCCGAGACAAAGTCGTGCAGATCGACCGCCGAGTATTCTTCTTGCAATCGCTCCTGTCCTCCCAAGAATACCAAGCGGAAGGCGACGCCACGCTAAGCGCCGACCACATCAAAACAAAACTCATAAAATGGATCAACGAAGAAAATCGAAACAAGCCGCTCAGCGACGAAGCCATCCGAAAGAGATTTGCGGAAACGGGCATCGCCCTCTCCAGACGCGTGATCGCCAAGTACCGAGAATCCCTACAAATCCCCTCATCCGTCGACCGCAAGTACTTACCGAAAGGGCATGTGTTTGCATCGCGGAGCAATGGATCATCGCATTAATCGTCAGAAAGCGTTGTAATTTGACAAAAAAGGTTGTATAATAAACTTAAGGTCAGAGAAAGTCAAATGAGAGGAGGGAATTTTTGAATGGAGTATAAAGATTATTACAAGATATTGGAAGTCGATAAGAAGGCGTCGCAAGACGAAATTAAGAAGTCATATAGGCGTTTGGCAAAGAAGCATCACCCGGATATGAACAAGGGGGATGAGGCTTCGCAGGAAAAATTTAAGGATATAAATGAAGCGTATGAGGTGCTCGGCGATAGCGAGAAGAGAAAGAAATACGATACGTTCGGCTCGCAAGGCGGCTTCAACGGCGGTCAGAACTTCAATCCTCAGGACTTTGGCTTTGGCGGATACACGCAGGCGGGAGATGCCGGCGGTTTTTCTGACTTTTTTAATATGATCTTCGGCGGCCAGGGCGGCTTCTCCGGTTTTGGAAAGGGAGACGGCGGTTCGGGCGGGAATGTGTTCTCGGGCTTCGGAAGAGGCGCGAAGAGCAAACCCAGGCAACAGTACACGACCGAGATGACGATTACACTAAAGGAAGCCTTTACCGGCTTGCAGAGAACGCTTAGGCTTGGGATCAACGGGCAAAATGTCGACCTTCCGGTGAAGGTGCCTGCGGGCATTCAGCCGGGCAAAAAGATCAAGATGCGCGGCGAGCCGTATGGCTTAGATGGCGACATCTTCATTAAGATCAACTTGGCGGTTTCGGACCAAGTGCTCGACGGGCTGGATATCACACAAGAAGTGACGGTTACCCCCTGGGAAGCTTGGTTTGGGACGAAGCGAACGATCGATACGCTGCACGGCCGCTTGAAGGTCAATGTACCCAAAGAGGTCCGCAGCGGGCAAAAAATTCGTCTGGGCGGTAAAGGATTTAAAGATATGAAAGGCAAAACGGGAGATCTGTATCTGAGATTTGTATTGGATAACCCTACTACATTAAGCGAAGAACAAGAAGAAGTGTACAGGTCTCTATTGAAAGAATAAGGAGAACCGAATATGGAACAAAATAAGTTTACACAAAAAAGCTTGGAGGCCATCCAAGAAGCGCAACAAATGGCCATTAAGAATGGAAATCCGCAAGTAGAGGAGCTGCATTTGCATGCGGCGCTGCTTGCGGATTCTAACGATCTCGTGTTTCGCGTGCTCTCTTTGGCGGGCGTCGATGCACAGAAGCTTCGAAATGAGGTGCTCGAAGCGGTTGGAAGGCTGCCTGTCCAAGAAGGGGCGACCCAGCTCTACCCTTCTACACAGTACACGAGAATCCTGTTGAAATCGGAAGATGAAGCGAAAGCGATGGGCGACCGCTATGTGAGTGTCGAACACTTGTATATGGCGCTGATCAAAGAAAAGCACACGCAAAGCGAAGTGATTTTGAAGAAGAACGGCGTCAGCTTACAGACATTCAAAAATGCACTCAATCAAATCAGAAAGGGATCCAATGTGACGACCGACAATCCAGAATCCACCTATGAGGCGCTGGAGCGTTTTGGTAGAGACCTGACTGAAGAGGCGAGAAAAGGGGATATCGACCCGATCATCGGCCGCGACGAAGAAATTCGCCACGCCGTGCGAATCCTTTCGAGACGCACGAAAAACAATCCCGTGCTGATCGGAGAGCCCGGTGTCGGGAAAACGGCGGTGGTGGAAGGTCTAGCACAACGCATTGTGAACCACGATGTGCCCGAGTCGCTTCGAGACAAAACCATCTTTGCACTCGATATGGGTGCGCTGATCGCGGGCGCAAAGTATCGCGGCGAGTTCGAAGAACGGCTGAAAGCCGTGTTGAAGGAAATCGCGGACTCCGACGGCGAGATCATATTGTTTATCGACGAATTGCACACGATTATCGGTGCAGGGCGTACCGACGGCGCGATGGATGCGGCGAATATCTTGAAGCCGATGCTCGCGCGGGGCGAAATCCGCACGATCGGTGCGACGACTCTTGACGAATATCGAAAATATATCGAGAAAGATGCAGCACTCGAAAGAAGATTCCAAAAGGTGCTCGTGCAGGAGCCTAGCGTGGAAGATACGATTTCGATCCTGCGTGGGATCAAGGAAAAGTATGAGATTCACCATGGGATTCGCATCTCGGACCTCGCGGTGATCGCGGCGGCTACACTGTCCGACCGCTATATTACGGACCGCTTCCTCCCCGACAAAGCGATCGACCTCATGGATGAGGCGTCCGCCATGGTGCGTACGCAGATCGACTCTATGCCGGTCGAGATGGACGAAGCGAGGAGGCGAATTCTGCAACTCGAGATCGAGCGCTCGGCCCTGAAAAAGGAAGAAGACGATGCTTCGAAGCGCAGGCTCGAAAAGCTCGAAAGAGAACTGGCCGAGACCAAAGCTTCCTATGATGCGCTTCACGCGCGCTGGGAAGACGAGAAAAAGAGTATCTCGGCTGTAAAAGAAATCAAAGAACAGATCGACGAGACGAAAAAGCAAATCGAAGAAGCCGAAAGAAGATACGATTTTGAACGGCTTTCCGAACTCAAATACGGGAAACTGCAATCGCTGGAGAACCGACTAAAAGAGGCAAACGAGGCGCACGAAGCGGCGGAGCAAGATAAAATGCTGAAAGAAGAGGTCACGGAAGAGGAGATCGCGGAAGTCGTCTCCAAGTGGACCGGCATCCCCGTCACGAAGCTCGTAGAGAGCGAGCGAGAAAAACTGCTCGGCTTAGAGACGATCCTGCATCGGCAAGTGATCGGGCAAGACCAAGCCGTCACCGCGGTAAGTGATGCGATCCTTCGCGCGCGGTCGGGGCTGAAAAACCCGGATCGGCCGATCGGTTCATTCATCTTCTTAGGGCCAACCGGCGTCGGAAAGACGCAGCTCGCAAAGGCGCTTACGCAGTCGTTGTTCGACGACGAAAAGAACCTCGTTCGAATCGATATGTCGGAATATATGGAGAAACACTCGGTGTCGAGACTGGTAGGCGCCCCTCCGGGATACGTCGGGTACGACGAAGGCGGCCAGCTAACGGAAGCCGTCCGAAGAAAACCCTACAGCGTCGTGCTGTTTGATGAAATCGAAAAGGCACACCCGGATGTATTCAATATCCTCCTGCAAGTCTTGGATGACGGCAGGCTGACCGACAACCAAGGTCGCACGGTCGACTTCAAGAACACCGTCATCATCATGACGTCGAATATCGGGTCGCAGTATCTGATCCACGGGCTTACGGAAGATGGCGAAATCGAAAAGTCCGCCGTGGAGCGCGTCGAAGATGAGATGAAGGCTCATTTCAGGCCGGAGTTCTTAAACCGAGTAGACGACATCGTCCTGTTCAAACCGCTCTTAAAAGAAGAGATCTTCAAGATCGTCGACCTTTCAATGACAGACATCGAAGAAAGGCTGCACGATCGCCAAATCACGATCGACTTCACAAAAGAAGCCAAAGAGCTGGTCATCCAAAGAGCGTACTCGATCCAATACGGCGCGCGCCCGATCAAGCGATTCCTTCAAAAGCATGTGGAGACGGAGATCGGCCGCATGATCCTAAAAGGTGAATTGCAAGACGGCGACACCGTCGTAATCGGAACGGAACACGAAGAGCTCAAATTATCCAGAGCCTAAACAAAAACTCTCGCAGAAAATCGCGAGAGTCAGAGCGTTGACAAACATCTCGTTCTTGCATTTCAATAGCGAATAATGTATAGG
>CAZFWK010000071.1:0-8467 GCA_964522555.1 uncultured Peptoniphilaceae bacterium
TAGCTGAAGCGCGACTCGATACCCATCGGGGTTTGGTCCGCCATCCCAGACTTTTGTTCCTGTGATGGTAATCGCAGGGCTTATATACCGGTTGGTGATCGTAAACCCGTCAGTTTGATTCCCCGTGATATTCGACTGATAGTTAGGAGGCACATTTGTCTCTTCGACAGTATAGGTATACAGCTTCCCAAGCGGAGAAAATACCGGTAAATCGCTAAATGCCGATTCCCAGTCATTCTCTTCATTTAACTCAAGTGTCTTTCCTGCCATAATCGTGCCGTCGCGATAGAGTTGGACCTGAATCCCGGCTTCTCGGTCTTCTAAAGGTCCGCCATCCCAAACTTTCGTCACGGTTACGACTTGGCTCAAGTGGATCGAAACCGTATTGGATTGCCCGAAATTGCGATTGTTATGACGGATAGCAAAGGCATTATTGCTCAATTGATTATTTAAATTATTTTCCAGAGCAAAGGTTCGGGTTTTCATGCTTACGATGAAATCCGTAGTCGAGTACGGTGCGATAGTAGTGCCCGGATTCGATTGAATCTTAAAGCCCCGCACCTGGTCCCAATTCGTTCCGATTTGCGCTTCCGTCTTCCATGCTTGCGTGTCGCTGATCCCCGCCGTGGGGTTCGGCGGCATATAGGAATCGGTGCGGTATAGGACAGTAAATCCAGCCGGCGCAATAATCGGCCCCGTCATCAACCCAGAAAAAGCTGAATTCCTAGGCGGGTAACCATTACCATCGTAGTTGTAATACGTATCTCCTCTGAACGGAAGGATATCGTAGATGGTCGCTTCGTTTAAGGTTTCGTTTTGGTTGTTTCGGATGGATAATTTGTATTGATAGGGGGAGTTGTAGTTTACATACACCGGTTGCAAACTCCATGGCCCCTCTGTCCCGGCACGCACATATTTCACGCCGGTTACGTCTGTGGGTAGCAATGCCTTAAAAGTGCTTTTTGACCCGAGCATATTCTTATCCGTCCCGTTCCCGTTGAGGTTTAAGGCATCGGGTACAAGCGTGTTCACGGTCACGCCTTCCGGAATGGTCTTCCAATTGTCCGCTGTAAAATACACACGGTTCATATTATCTTCGACAGCGGTGGGAAAATCCGCCGACGTCGCTTTGTCGTTGATCGTTGCGTAAAGATTGAAGTTCTTGCTTGGCAATTCCGACGCCAATATATTCCCTAAACTATAAATAATCGCTTGTCTTCCACTGCCCATAAAATTGTCAACTACGGTAAAGTCTTCTTTAGCAGGATCCCTTGGCAACTTTGGATAGGTGCTTACATAAGTCACCCCTTGTGGTAAAACATCAATAACCCTTGCATTATTAAACTGTCTTGCTCTACCCAAACCATTTTGGAAGTTGATCGGAAATACCAGTTCTTCGCCGATCGTACCGGTTTTGTTGTTTTGAGTTGTTTTTGTAATACCAAAGGACTCGTTCATTTTTAGAAGGCGGTTGGCGGAAGCTCCGGTCCCGAGGAAATCTGCAGTGCCTAGTTTCCCTGTAAGCTTCGCGTCGTTTCTAAGGTATTTTTTGCTTGATTCTCAGGCGTTGTTTCCGGCTGTGCGATGGTCAGATGATACGGGTCCGTATAGCCGAGCCCCACCAAAAAGCTGAAGGATTGCCCCGGTTGAAGTGCGAAATCTTCTTTAAGACGAATCTCAAGGCTCGTGTAGGTAGCGGGTACCGCAGGTACATCCGCCTCATTCATGGTGCCGGCTTTTACCTGTGCCACATAACCCGCGATTTGGTCATAGACGGCTTGGTCCATGATCTTGCTGGAGAATCCCGCGTTCTGTGCGTTATTCATACCGGTGGTCTCCACTTTCGATCCGTCCGATTTAACACCGTATATCTTATCGATATTCCCGTTCAACAATGCCGATCCGCCGTACAGTCTCTTTAAATAATGGCGAGCATCAAAGGGACCATCTGTCATGACAATTTTTGTCATGGGTTCTGCATTGATATTGGTCACATTCAGTGAGAAAGTAGCATCGTAATCATGCATGCTGCCCGGGTCCACATTGATACGACCCGCCATGTTGGTATTTTTATTAAATTGCGTACCTACATTGTCATAAAGCTTCGCAGGGTTCGTATCGATTCGGAATTTGATATCATCAACAGGTGCCACTACATGGGCTTTTTCGTAGTCGCTCTCATTGACCGGATGAAGTTCCGCTTTAGCGGTGTTCGTAAGCAACGCTGTAGCATTCCACGTACCTCCGTTGCTGTTATATTGTGTTAACTTCGCATCGGGAAACTGTAACAGTAATTTAACCGTGTTCATTAATACTTGATCGGCGTCACCCTTACCCGGTGCGGATTCGTTTACGGTGTAACTGACCGTGCCGTTGCCGTTGTTCGTCCATCCCGGATTTTTTGCCGGATCAAAAGTAGCGGTACCCGTGGTGCCGTCTAATTTCGGATACGTCGGTAGGGTATCCGTGATGATAATCTTTGATTGCAATCGCGTACGATTTTGACCGTCTCCCCATCCTTGGTAGTCTCCGTTTACCGTCTGGTAGCCTTGGGTGGTGGACATCGTGTATTGAAAAGCAACGTCTGCCGGGCTCGTTAAACTCGTAGTTCCGGTTCCGCCGTATACAACGCGGTTGTCGTTCGCGAAAGTCATACTGGAAGCGTTAGAAATAATATGCTTGTTTAAAAGCGGTTTATTCGTCTTGACAGTCGCCGTCGGTTGCATGGCGGGGTCGCCGACGCTCGTGCCGATATGAATGTCATCCGCTGTACCCGGTGCGCCTGCCGGAACGTATAGGTCGACTTGCGGAGTCAGGGTATAGCCTTCCGGTGTAATGCGGTTTCTGAACTTTAAATTGTACAAAAAAGTCGCGGTGGTCGCAGAATCCAATTTATCCAGATTAACTGTCATCTTCCAGGTATTCGGACCTGCATTCTTGTCCAGATTGCTGCCGGTCACAATCGTCGCAGTCGGCACGGTAAAGGACTCCAAATAGGTAGAGTCTACCGTAATCACGACATAAGATCCTGCAGGAATCGGAGTCCCCAAATTATTTCCGTCGACCCCGATCCGACCGCTCCAAGGCGAGGTCGTGTAAACCTTATTGTCCGCCATAGCCGAAATGCTCGACAGCGTAATCGGATATTGCGTATACCCGGGTTCGACTCGCGCCGCCGCGATCGGCTGCGGTAGCATCGTAAGTAACATACTCACCAGCATTAGCCACGCAAATACGCGCTGTGTACTTTTACGAATCGTCATGCTATGTTCCTCTTTCTTTCTCTCTTACTTTCCTTCAAAGTAAAACCCTCCTAATGAGTTCACATACTGTTTCTGTACATTTATCTGATGTCTAAAGTCGCTCAAATATCCGACCTCGGACGAATCCTGTAACCGGCGAAATTTTTACGCCGTGAATTTTCGATGAGAGCGTTCACACTGGATACCGTTTGGAACCGAGGCTTTATATCGAATTCTGCGATTCTTCACACAACCGATCTTAACTCTGGACCGCCATTTGGGTAAAGTATATTGTGATGAGCACGAATCTACCCCTATCTTCTCATAATGTCCATTTTGCCTGAATTGTGAGTTCAATGCAACACTATAACACTCTCAATTATAAAATTAAAATGAACACCAAAATGACGCCGATACCGTCACGTCGGCTTAAATCGTGAATTTCGTAATTATTCGTTTTCCGTATATAATAGGATCTATACTGTCTTTACTTAGGAGGATATAATGATCGATAAAAAATTTCAGAATTTGGAGCTCTCCGCATTGGGTTTCGGCACGATGCGCTTTCCGATGATCGGGGAAGGGGACGAGCAGCGGATCGATGTGGAGAAGACAATGGAACTCTTGCGACGCGCGCATTCTGCCGGGATCAACTATTTTGACACTGCGTTTATGTATCACGACGGGCTCTCGGAGGGGATCACGGGCGACTTTTTGCGAACCGTACCCAGAGAGAGCTATTATCTCGCCGACAAATACCCGGCCCATGTGGTGCCAACCGACAGCGATGTGCATAAGATCTTCCAATTGCAGCTGGAGCGGTGCGGGGTGGACTATTTCGACTTTTATCTCTTGCACAATGTGAACGACCGCTCGATCGACATTTATATGGACGAGAGCTTGAGGATTGTCGACAAGATCTTGCAAGAGAAGGAGAAGGGGCGGATCAAGCACTTGGGCTTTTCTACGCATGCGAGTGTCCCGAATCTACAACGATTTTTGGATCGCTACGGTTTTCTGATGGAATTCGGGCAGATCCAGCTGAACTTTTTGGACTGGACCTTGCAAGACGCGAAGACGAAGTATGAGATGCTGACCAAGCAGGGCATTCCCGTTTGGGTGATGGAGCCGACTCGAGGCGGCGCTTTGACTGCGTTTTCCGCGGAAGACGAAGAGCGCATGAAGGCGCACCGACCGGAAGAGAGCATCGCCTCTTGGGCGTTTCGCTGGCTTGAAACGCTCCCCAATGTGCAGATGGTGCTCTCCGGCATGACGACGATGGAAGCGCTTGAGGACAATCTTCGCACTTTCTCCGCTCCGAAGCCTCTTACCCCGCATGAGGTCGCCCTGGTAGAAGAGATCAGCGGCAGTTTGGTGGAGCGCGTGCCTTGTACGGCTTGCCGTTATTGCACGGCCGGCTGCCCCGTGAATTTAGATATTCCCGCACTCTTGCACTTATACAACGACTTTCGCTTTAAGCCGGGAAGCTTCACAAGGTTTTCGACTCTTCGATTGACCGATACCGACGGCCCCGCCGCTTGCGTGGCGTGCAGCGCTTGTACGAAAGCCTGCCCGCAAGGGATCGAAGTTCCGGAAGTGATGGAAGAATTCGCGCGACTGATCGAGCAAGAGCGCGGTTAACATTGGGTATCAAATACACAACCACTCTTTTAGGAGGATAAGATGACCAAATCGATGAAACTTTCTATATTGGATTTATGCTCGATCCTGCCGGGTGAACACCCGAAGAATACGGTCACCCGCACGGTCGAAGCCGCCAAGATCTTTGAAGCCTTGGGGTATACGCGAATTTGGTACGCGGAACACCACAACACCGACACCGTCCTAAGCACAACGCCCGCCGTGATGATCGCCACTGCCGCCACCTACACGCGGCATATCCGCTTGGGTTCGGGCGGGGTGATGCTGCCGAACCACTCCCCGCTCCACGTAGCGGAGGACTTTTCGCTGCTGGAGGCGATCGCCCCCGGCCGTATCGACTTGGGGCTGGGCCGAGCGCCGGGCACCGACCCGCTTACGGCTTTTGCGCTGAGACGCTCGATGGACTCCCTGCAAAAAGACGACTTCCCCCAGCAAATGGAGGAACTCCTCCACTACTTCGACCGCGATTTTCCCGAAGAGCACCCCTTCCGAAAGATCACGGCAACCGCAAGCCCGGATCTTATGCCTGAGATCTTCGTGCTGGGGTCGAGCACCGGCGGCGTGCAGATCGCGATCGACCGCGGGCTGGGCTTTGCCTTCGCGGCGCACATCAACCCCGACCTCGCGACGCCGATCTTGAATGTGTATCGCGACCGCTTTGTGCCCTCCGACAGATTCCCCGAACCGTATTCGATCCTCGCGATCATCGCGATCGTAGCCGACACCCAAGAAGAAGCGGAGTACCTTGCCGCTCCCGTCGAGCTGCAATTCGCCCAAATGTCGACCGGGCGCATCATTCAGCGTATCTCCGCAAAGGATGCGGCCAATCACGAGTGGACGCCGGCGGAGCGCACCGCAAGAAAAGAGGGTGCGGGCCGCTTTGTGATCGGCACGAAGGAGTCGGTGCGGGATCGGCTGCTGCAAATGGCCGAAGATGCCCGGGCGGACGAGATCATGATCATGGACAACTACCACGACCAGTGTTCGCGCCTAAAAGGGGCGACGCTTCTGGCAGAAGCTTTTTCCTTAAAAGAGCAATCCAATGAGTGAGATGCTTTTTATTTCGCCTTCTCTGTACGGGGTGCGCACGAGAAAGAGCCTCGAGATGCTGAAAGCGGAAGTTGAGAAGCAAGCGCCCGAGATTCGCACCGAAATGTTGGATTTGGCCCGCTTGCAAATGGATTTTTTTGACGGAAGGGACTTTGACTCGTACCATGCCGACACGAAATCCGCGATCGACGCGGTGATGGCAGCATCGGTGTTGGTGATCGGCGCGCCGGTGTATCAGGGTTCGATCCCGGGGAACTTAAAGAATCTGTTCGACCTCCTCCCCCGTCACGCGCTCGCAAAAAAGGGCGCGGTGATGCTGAGTGTAATCGGCTCGAGCCGCTATTATCTGGCACCCGTCACAGCCCTTCGCCCGATCTTGGACGAAATGTACGCGACCGTGCTTCACCCTTGGCTTTCCGTCGAAGAGAGTTCGATCGACATTCTGGGGAATACGAGAGACGCGGACTTGCTCGTGCGCATGCAAGACTATGCGAGAAAGATGATCGGATTTTCGAGGAGCTTTATCCAAACCGAATAAAAAACGGCACAACGATCTACTGGAACCCACATTCTTCTGCTATACTTTGATTGCGAAGTTCTGTTAAGAAGAAAGGATATTATATGGATTTAGAAGTATTAAGAGGGATACTGATCCCGTTTTTTGGAACGGCAGCCGGCGCCGGTTGCGTGTTCTTTATGAAAGGCGCCATGAGCGACAATCTCCAGCGGTCGCTTACCGGTTTTGCGGGCGGCGTGATGGTCGCCGCTTCCATCTGGAGCTTGATCATCCCGGCGATCGATCAAGCCTCTCATATGGGGGTGTGGTCGTTTGTACCGGCGGTCGTAGGCTTTTGGGTGGGGATCCTGTTTTTATTGGCACTCGATAATCTAATCCCCCACTTGCATCGAAACACCGACGAAGCGGAAGGCCCCAAGAGCGATTTAAGAAAGTCTACCATGCTCATGCTTGCCGTGACGCTTCACAATATCCCCGAGGGCATGGCGATCGGCGCGGTTTATGCCGGCTATATGGCAGGCAATGCCGATATCACGATGCTGGGCGCGCTGGCTCTTTCCATCGGGATCGCGATCCAAAACTTTCCGGAGGGCGCGATCATTTCGATGCCATTGGTAGCCACGGGGATCCGCAAGCCGAGGGCTTTTGCGTACGGCGTGCTTTCGGGCATTGTGGAGCCGATCGGCGCGTTGATCACGATTATGGCGGCGAGCCTCGTCGTACCGGCCCTGCCCTATC
The DNA here is from genome assembly GCA_964522555.1 of uncultured Peptoniphilaceae bacterium. Lineage (GTDB taxonomy): Bacteria > Bacillota > Clostridia > Tissierellales > Peptoniphilaceae > JAAYQA01. The sequence continues at coordinate 7,210 of CAZFWK010000071.1, forward strand.
TGCTGAGCTTTGCTGCGGGTGCGATGATCTATGTGGTAGTGGAAGAGCTGATTCCCGAAATGTCGCAAGGCGAGCACTCCAATATCGGTACGGTATTTTTCGCGCTCGGTTTCACCATCATGATGACCTTGGATGTGGCTTTAGGCTAAGCTTTTCGGGTATATAGTCAGTAGGTCCCGAAAGGAGCACACGATGAGCGATTTGTCTAAAAAGAAGTGCATTCCGTGCAGCGAGGGTGCACCACCTCTGAAAGAAGAGGAGATTCGAGAGCTGCAAAAATCGATCGACAATGCTTGGAGTGTAGAAGACAACAAGCAACTCAAAAGGACTTTCAAGCGCAAGAATTTCCAAGAAGCGCTCGATCTCACCAATGAAATCGGCGCGATTGCGGAAGAAGAAGGGCACCACCCCGACATTCAGCTTTCATGGGGGAAAGTGGTCGTAACGCTTTGGACGCACAAGATTAAGGGTCTGCACGAAAACGACTTTATTCTGGCAGCGAAGATCGACCAACTCACGAAATAGGGCAAGAGGGCCATCCTCTCGCCTGAGACTGTAGACAAAGTCAAGTGAAAAGAAAATCGAAACCGAACCAAAATAAAAACTACGGACGAGTCTTTCGGCTCATCCGTAGTTTTTTGTGTCACGCGATTATGCGTTGGCTTGTGCCAGGTAATCCAGTACAAACTGCACATGGAGTGCGGTTCCGTATTTGAAGGCCGCTTCGTCCGCTTTGTAGCGCTCATGGTGCGGGAAGTAGACGGCTTCGATATCTTCATTATAGATTCCGAGAAACGCGTAGCAACCCGGAGCTTTTTGGAAGTAATACGGCATATCTTCCGATCCCATACTTCGTTTGAACTCGATATATTTGTCCGGTCCGAAGATTTTCTCCGCGGATCCGCGTGCGATTTCGGTGATCGCTTCGTCGTTGTAGAGGCTTAGCGCACTCTCTTGGATGTCGACGTCGATCTTCATTTCGTAACGAAGTTCAAACGACTTCGCCAAACGAAGGATTCCGTCGTGCAAGTCTTTTCTCGCTTCGGCGTCGAAATAGCGCATGGAAATGTCCATTTCGGCGAATTTCGCTACGATATTGGCTTTCGTCCCTCCGACAAAGCGCCCCACATTCAGTACGCAAGCCATTTGCGGGTCGACACTCTTGGTGACGACATCGTTTAGCCCGACGACGAAATTTGCCGCCGCATGCACCGCGTCACGGCCCAGGTTCGGCGCGGAGCCGTGTGCCGACGTACCT